>JBKPIY010000032.1:0-11387 GCA_046730475.1 Actinomycetota bacterium | reverse complement strand
TGTTCTGCCGAGCGAAAACCGAGCATGGCAAGGACGCAGGGAGGCCGCATAGCTGTGCGCTATGCGGCCGACCGAGGACGCAGCCAGGCGAAGGTTTGCAGCCGGCAGGACGCGGGCGTACTTGTGGACGGGACCACTAGGCCCCGTGGCACTTCTTGTACTTCTTGCCCGAGCCGCACCAGCAGGGGTCGTTGCGGCCGATCTTCTCGCGGTCGGCCTTGACGACCGTCTCCGGGTTGGTGCCGCCGCCGTTGCCCGAGTTGCCTGAGGTGGCCGATCGCGGGGTCCGCTCGATCGCCTGCCCGGCGGCGACCTCGGCGCTCGAGGCGGTCGCCACCGCCGCCTGGCCGAGGGCGGAGGGCTGCTCGGGACCGCCGCCCGAGTACTCCACGTCGACGGGCTGCTCGCCGGAGGCGAACTGCTGCTGGGCCTCGGGGGCAATCTCGACCTCGACATGGAAGATCAGCTTGCTGAACTCCTCCCAGATCGAGTACATGAGCGCCTCGAACATCGCGAAGCCCTCGTTCTTGTAGGCGACCAGGGGATCGATCTGGGCGAACCCGCGAAGGTGGATGCCCTCGCGCAGGTAATCCATCTCGAACAGGTGCTCGCGCCAGCGGTTGTCGATGATCTGAAGGAGGATCGCCCGCTCGAGCTGGCGCATCAACTCCTCGCCGAACTCCTGCTCACGGCGGTCGTAGGCGGCGAGGGCGTCGGTGATCAGGGTCTCGCGCAGGTCCTCGCGATCGACCGACTCGGGATGGAGCGTCGAGAGATCCACCTCGGAGGGCCACAGCTGCGCGATCTGGGTCTCGAGCTCGCCGAGGTCCCACTCCTCGAGGACGTCGCCCGGGGTGTAGACCTCGACCAGCCTGCTTACCACCTCGGCCAGCTCCTCGCGGGCGGTATCGGACATGTCCCTGCCCTCGAGGATCTCGCGCCGGTACTTGTAGACGACTCGGCGCTGCTCGTTCATGACGTCGTCGTACTCGAGCACCCGCTTTCGGATCAGGAAGTTCTGCTGCTCCACCTTCTTCTGAGCGCCCTCGATCGTCCGCGAGAGCATCTTCGCCTCGAGCGCCTCCTCCTCCCCCTCCTCGTTCACGGGGCCAAGCCGGTCGAGGATCTTGTAGATCCGCTCCCCCGCGAATAGGCGGATCAGGTCGTCCTCGGCCGAGAGGTAGAAGCGCGACTCGCCGGGATCGCCCTGGCGCCCCGACCGGCCGCGTAGCTGATTGTCGATCCGACGCGACTCGTGGCGCTCGGTCCCGCAGATGAACAAGCCCCCGGCCTCTCGCACCTCCCCGGCCTCGCCATCACTCCTCGCCTTCAGCTGCTCGACCATCGCGGCCCGCTCCTCCTCGTAGCTGTCCGCGTCGGGGGTGACGCCGAGCTTGCGAAGCTCGGCGATCGCCATCCCCTCGGGGCTGCCGCCGAGCTTGATGTCGACACCGCGGCCGGCCATGTTGGTGGCGATGGTGACCGCGCCCTTGCGACCCGCCTGGGCGATCGTCTCGCCCTCCCGCTGGGCGTGCTCGGGCTTGGCGTTGAGGACGACGTGCTCGATCCCGCGCCGCTTGAGCTCGCCCGAGAGCATCTCGGAGACCTCGACGGAGATCGTTCCGACGAGGATCGGTTGGCCGAGGTGGTGTCGGTGCTCGATCTCCCTGACCACGGCCTTCCACTTCCCTTCCTTGGTCTTGTAGATCGCGTCGTTCTGGTCGGCGCGGACCATCGGGACGTTGGTCGGGATCTCGACCGTCGGGATCTCGTAGATCTTCATGAACTCGGTGGCCTCGGTGAGGGCCGTCCCGGTCATGCCGGAGAGCTTGTCGTAGAGGCGGAAGTAGTTCTGAAGGGTGATCGTGGCGAGGGTCTGGTTCTCCTCCCGGATCGAGACGCCCTCCTTCGCCTCGATTGCCTGGTGGAGGCCCTCGGACCAGCGCCGGCCCTCGAGGATCCGGCCGGTGAACTCGTCGATGATCATCACCTGGCCGTCGATGACGGCGTACTCGCGATCGCGCTTGTACAGCGACTCCGCCTTCAGCGCCTGGACCAGGTGGTTGACGAGGGTCCCGTGCTCGGCGAGGTAGAGGTTGTCGATCCCGAGGAACTCCTCCGCCCGGTGGACCCCGCGCTCGGTTGGGGCGACGGTCTTGTGCTTCTCGTCGTACTCGTAGTCGTAGTCGGCGTCCGAGGTGTCCTTCTGCTCGCCGAGCGACTTCAGCCTCTGCTTCGCCTGCTCGCCGTTGAGCTGGCGGGCGAGGCGGGCGAACGTGTAGTACAGATCCGCGGCCTGCTCGGGGCGGCCCGAGATGATCAGCGGCGTGCGCGCCTCGTCGATCAGGATGTTGTCGACCTCGTCGACGATCGCGAACTGGTGACCGCGCTGGACGCACGCCTCGAGCGAGCCCGCCATGTTGTCGCGCAGGTAGTCGAACCCGAACTCGGAGTTGGTGCCGTAGGTGACATCGCAGGCGTACTTCTCCCGCCGGGCGGGCGGATCGTCCCCCTCCTGGATCGCCGCCACCGTCACCCCGAGGGCGTCGTAGATCGGCTTCATCCATTCGGCGTCGCGGCGGGCGAGGTAGTCGTTGACGGTGACCAGGTGGACGCTGTCCCCGGCCAGGGAATTGAGGAAGACGGGCAGGGTCGCGGTCAAGGTCTTGCCCTCCCCGGTCTTCATCTCGGCGATCGCCCCGGCGTGGAGGACCATCCCCCCGATCAGCTGGACGTCGAAGTGGCGCTGGCCGAGAGTGCGCCTGGCCGCCTCGCGGGTGAGGGCGAACGCCTCCGGGAGGAGATCGTCCAGCGACGCGCCGTTGCGGGCGCGCTCGCGGACCTGGTCGGCCTCCTTGCGGATCTCGTGATCCTCGAGGAGCTCCATCTCCGGCTCAACTCGGTTGATCGACTCGACTCGCTGTTGGTACTCCTTGAACTGACGCCCCTCCCCCATCCGCAGGGCGCGATCGATTAGTCCTCTCGCCACGAGGTCAGCGTAGCAACGGGGCGCGCGGCGTCAGGCGGGCCGACGGCCGGCTGGAGCCCTCAGTGAGGCGCGTGCGCGGGGGTGCCGCAGGCCGAGCTGGGCGCCGCACGCGGCCGAGGCGGGTGCTAAGCCGAGTCGCTGCGAAGCCGCGCCGCGATCCGCCGGGTGCGGGAGCGCTTGCGGCGCTTCTCGCGGTGCTTCTTCACCTGGCGGCGCATGTCCTCGGCCAGCTCATGGATCGAGTGCAGCATCTCGGGGGAGGCCTCCCGGGCGCGCAGGGTGACGCCCTTGAGCGCGAGGGTGCCCTCGGCCACCATCCGGTCACTGATCCGCGGGTTGCGCTCCTCGTACAGCTCCACCTCGAGGGTGGCCAGCTCGGAGACCTGCTTCCCGACCCGCTCGAATCGCTGCACGACCTGCTCGCGAAGCGTCTCGGTCACCGCTACGTTTCGGCCCCGAATCTCGATCTTCACGCTGGTCTCCCTTCCGCGGTGAGGATGTGAGGAAGGGCCTGATCCTACGCTACCGCTCCCCCGATCGAGCAGGGCGCCGTCACGATCGCGCCAGGGTGAGCGCGATCAGCCGCTGACAGCCGCCGGCGCGGAGCGCCGCCGCGCAGGCGGCGAGGGTGGCCCCGGTGGTGTGGACGTCGTCGACCAGCACCGCAAGCGTCGGCGCAGGCCGGCGGAGGGCGACCCTGGGCGGGCTGGCGAGCCGCGAGCGCCTCGAGCGCCCCACCTGGCGGGGTCCGTGGCGGCGGCGCAGGCAGGGGTTGTACGGCAGCCGGGCGGCGCGCGAGAGCGCCAGGGCCAGCTCTTCCGCCGGATCGAAGCCGCGCCAGCGCCATCGAACCGATGCGGCGGGGACCGGGACGACCTCGCCGGCGAGCTCCCCCTCGGGGCAGGCGCCGGCGAGGGCGGCGGCGGCCGGCCCGGCGAGGGCGAGGCGGCGGCCGAACTTGAGCCCGACGACCAGGGCGCGGATCACCCCCCGGTAAGGGCCCGCCGCGCAGGCGAGGTCGACACCCGGCGGGCCGGGCTCGATCCGGGGCGCCGTCGCCGCGAGACCACGGGCACACCGGTGACAGAGGACGGGGTCGCCGGCGCGATCCCCGCCGCAGATGGCGCAAAGCGGCGGGGCCGCAAGCGCCCCAACCGCCCTGACGAGGGGTCGGAGCATCAGCGCAGCCTGGCCAGGGGCGGCGCCCGGCTGACGCGGAGATCGTCACGCGAGGGCCGCGATTCTCGCCCGGGCGGGCGGCAATCACCCTAGCCGAGGGGGCGGTCCCGCTCGAGGCCGTACACGCCGCCCACCATCATCGCCCCGCTTGGGAGCTCGGCGCCTCCGAGGACGACCGCGTCGCGGACCATCGCCCCCGCTCCGATCCGCGCCCCCGCCCCGATCACCACCGGACCGTGGAGGTAGGTGCCGGCGCCGACCTCACAGCCGGCGCCGATCAGCATCGGGGGCTTCACCTTCACCCCGTCGAGGCCGGAGCCGTCGCCCGCGAACACTCCGTCCGCGATCTGGGGCTCGCGGCGATCGATCGCCACCTGGCCGGCGAGGGCGTCGGCATTTCCCTGCACGTACTCCGAGATCGAGCCGATGTCGTTCCAGTAGGCGTCGATCCGGTGGGCGTAGAAGGCGACGCCGCCGTCGAGCAGGCCCGGGAACACGTCCATCGCCCAGTCCACGAAGCCCGCGGGCTGGTCGGCGTCGCCCGCCGGGCTGCGGTGACCGGGCCCGGGGAAGTGGTCGAAGATCTCCGAGCGAAACATGTAGATGCCGCAGTTGGCGAGGTCGGAGAGCGCCTCGGAGGGGTCGGGCTTCTCCTGGAAGCCCTGGATCCGTCCGTCCTGGCCCGTGATCGCGACCCCGAACTGGCTGGTGTCGGCGACCGGCTTGGTCGCCAGCGTGGCGATCCCACCCTCGGCGACGTGGCCCTCGTGCGCCTCTCGCATCGCCGTCAGGTCGACGTCGGTGAGGGCGTCGCCGGAGATCACCAGGAAGGAGTCCGTCTCGCTCAGGAACGCGGCCACCTTCCGGACGCCGCCGGCGGTCCCGAGCGGCTCGGGCTCGTCGCTGTAGGCCAGCGAGATCCCGAACTCCGAGCCGTCGCCGAAATGGGCCCTGATCTGCTCGGGGAGGTAGGAGAGGTTCGCGATCACCTCGGTGAACCCGTGCCGCGCGAGGAGGCTGACGATGTGCTCCATCACCGGCACGTTGAGCACCGGCGCCATCGGCTTCGGCATCAGGTAGGTGAGCGGCCGCAGCCGCGTCCCCAACCCCGCCGCGAGGATTATCGCGCGCATTGGCCGGACCCTACCCCGGCTCCGCGTACCTACGTACCCTGATCCCAGCTCGCCAGGTACTTCGCCTGGGCCTCGGTGAGCTCGTCGATGTGGACCCGGCGCGAGGCGAGCTTCAGGCGGGCGATCACCGCGTCGACCTCCTCGGGCACCGGGTAGACCCTCTTCTCGAGCTCGGAGTGATTCTGGACCATGTATTCGGAGGCGAGCGCCTGGTTGGCGAAGCTCATGTCCATCACCGCGGCCGGGTGTCCCTCCGCCGCGGCCAGGTTGACGAGCCGGCCCTCGGCGAGGAGGAAGATCTCCCGCCCGTCCTTGAACCGGTGACCGGTGACGTGCGGGCGGGCCGCGTAGGTCGACTCGGTGAGCTCGGCGAGGTCGCCCTTGTTCACCTCGACGTCGAAGTGTCCGGAATTGCAGACGATCGCGCCCGACTTCATCACCTCGAACATCGGCCCGGCGATCGCGTCGCGGTTGCCGGTCACCGAGATGAACACGTCCCCGGTCTTCGCTGCCTCCACCCCGGGCATCACCTCGAATCCGTCCATCAGGGCCTCGAGCGCCCGGACCGGGTCGATCTCGCAGACGATCACGTGGGCACCGTGACCCTTCGCCCGCATCGCGACGCCCCGGCCGCACCAACCGTAGCCGATCACCACCACCCGCAGCCCCGCGATCAGGACGTTGGTCGCCCGGATCACGCCGTCCAGGGTCGACTGGCCGGTCCCGTAGCGGTTGTCGAAGAAGTGCTTCGTCCTCGCGTCGTTGACGGCGACGATCGGGTACCCGAGCTTGCCCTCGCGCTCGAGCGCCTTCAGCCGGATCACCCCGGTGGTGGTCTCCTCGGTCCCGCCGAGGAGCTCCGGGAGCTGCTCCGGCCGCTCGCCGTGGAGCACCCCGACGACGTCGGCTCCGTCGTCCATGGTCAGCTGCGGGTGGCGGTCGACGACCGTGTGGATGTGCGAGTAGTAGCTCTCGCTGTCCTCGCCGTTGATCGCGTAAACCTCGGCGCCGTGGCGATCGACCAGGGCAGCGGCGACGTCGTCCTGGGTGGAGAGGGGATTGGAGGCGCACAGGGCGACGTCCGCCCCGCCGGCGATCAGAGCCCGGACCAGGTTCGCCGTCTCGCTGGTGACGTGGAGGCAGGCGGCGATCGTCACTCCGTCCAGGGGCTTCTCCCTTCCGAACCGGCCTCGGATCTGGTTCAGGACCGGCATCTGGCGCTCGGCCCACTCGATCCGGCGCTGGCCGGCCTCCGCCAGGGAGACGTCGGCGATGTCGGAGTTCTTCGCGGCGGTTGCCAAATCGTCCCTTCCTCTCGCTCGAAGTCGGGCAAGGATAGTGGCCGCCACTCGTCGCCGACCGCCACCGCCCCGCCCGCGGCTACCGTGGCGGCGTGGAAGATCCGCTGGTCGTCAACGACGAGGTTGCGATCCCGCTCGCCGAGATCGAGCTTCGCGCCAGCCGCTCCTCGGGCCCGGGCGGCCAGCACGCGAACGTGACCGCGTCGAGGGTCGAGGCGGTGTTCGAGCCCGAAGGCTCGACGGCGCTGTCGGGGCGGCAGAAGCGGCTGATCGTCGAGCGACTCGGGCGTCGCGTCACCGCCGTCTCCCAGGACGCCCGCAGCCAGGCGAGGAACCGCGAGCTGGCGCTGGAGCGGCTGCGCGACCGCCTCGCCGCCGCCCTCGTCCGGCCGAAGCGCCGCCGCCCCACCCGGCCCGGCAGGGCGGCGACGGAGCGCCGTTTGCAGCAGAAGCGCCAGGTGGCCGAACGCAAGCGGGCGCGGCGCCGCCCCCGCCCGGACGAGTGACCCCCCCGCTCGGAGGCTCGATGCGCTCACGGCCGCCCGAGGCGCGCCTTGAAGGCGTCGAGGACCTCGATCGGAGAGGGGTCGACCCCCCGCCTCTCGGCCACCGCCAACGAGAGCAGATCGCCCAGCATCACCAGCTCGAGGACGCGATCG
This sequence comes from Actinomycetota bacterium, assembly GCA_046730475.1. GTDB lineage: Bacteria > Actinomycetota > Thermoleophilia > Solirubrobacterales > 70-9 > JBKPIY01. Next base: position 4,126 of record JBKPIY010000032.1, on the reverse strand, counting down.
GTGCGGGTCTGGCCCTCCGCCTCCAGCGTCACGACCGCCTCGAGCTCGGGCTCGAGCAGGCTCGCGGTGAGCTCGAACCGGCGCCGCTCGCGGGGGTGCAGGTCGCGGTCCTCGAGCAGGACGCATGCGAATCGGGAGCTCTCCCGCGTTCCCCAACCCTCGATCTCGTTGTGGTCGGCCTCGGGGAGGGTGGAGAAGAAGGCAGGGACCTTGGAATTCTCGTTCAACTGGGTCTTCCACCGGTAGGCGACCGGGGCGGTCGCATCGGCGCCGTAGACGACGACGCTCGCCTCCCCGAGGGTCTCGGCGAGGTCCCGGGCCCGGTCCGCGAGGGCGTCGCGACGGGCCTCGAGATGAGCGGCGGCGCCGTCCAGCTCGGTGTTGATCCGCACCGCCGCCTCGGACAGGGCGGCGAGCTCGGCGGCAGCGGCGAACGTGTAGCCGACCGCGGCGCGCGGCTGCAACCCCGTGGGGAACCCGATCACCGGCACCCCGTCGCGCCTGGCCGCGTCGGCGAGCGCTCCGCCCGTGGCGGCGACGAGCCGACGGGCCCCGAGCGCCTCCGCTGCCGAGTAGCAGGCTAGCGTCTCCTCGGTCTCCCCCGAGTAGCTCGAGCAGAGCACGGCCGAGCCCGCCGGCGCCCACGAGGGCAGCTCGTAGCCGCGGACGGTGACCAGCGGCCTGGTGAGGCGATCGCCGAGCGCCGCCCTCGCCAGGTCGCCTCCGATCGCCGATCCGCCCATCCCGCAGACGAAGGCCATCGGCGCCCCGGCCGGGCGCAGCCGGGCTGACTCGATCCGCCAGAGGGCGTCGCGGAGGTGATCGGGAAGGGCGAGGACCGCGGCAAGCTCGGCCTGGACGCTCATGCGGCCGCCCCCTGCTCGATCACCTCATCCTCGCCGGCGATCGTGCCGGGGGGCGGCTCGGCTCCCCGCGCAAGCGCGACCCGGGCGCCGAGGACCGCGTCGCGAAGGACCGAGCCGGCGCCGAGTCGGCAGTCGGCGAACAGGACCGATCGCTCGACCCGCGCCCTCTCCCCGATCCGGCACCCGCGCCCGACCACGGCGCGGGGCCCGACCTGGCAGCCTGGCTCGAGCCGGGCCGCGTCGGCGATCAGCGCCGGCGCCCGCACGGTGGCGGCGGGATCGACCGAGGCCCCCTCGGCGACCATCACCCCGTCGGGACCGAGGTGGTCTTCCACCACGGTCGTCACCCGCCGCTCGAGGATGTCCCATGTGGCCTGAAGGAAGCGATCGGGCGTGCCGATGTCGAGCCAGTAGCCGCCGAGCCGGATCCCGAACAGGCCGCCGCCGACCAGCCTCGGGAACACCTCTCGCTCGATCGAGACCTCGCGGTCGGGTGGGATCTCGTCCAGGATCGAGCGCTCCAGCAGATACGCCCCGGCGTTGATCTCGTCGGTGTCGATCTCATCGGGCTCCGGCTTCTCGAGGAACTCGGTGATCTCCCCGTCCTCGCGGCGGCGGACGAGGCCATAGGAGGTGGGATCGTCGACCGGGTAGAGCGCGATCGTGGCGCGGGCGCCGGTCCGCTCGTGCTGGGCGATGAGCGCCGAGAGATCGAGATCGGCGAGCACGTCCCCATTGAGGACGAGGAATCTGTCGTCGAGCATCTCCTCGCAGAACTTGATCGCCCCCGCCGTCCCCCGGGCCTCCGGCTCGGTCACGAACAGCAGATCGGGGCCCGTCACCCCGGCGAGGGCCTCGCGCATCCCCTCTGCCAGGTATCCGCAGGCGATCACGATCGCGTCGACCCCGTGGCGCTCGAGCCAGTCGATCGCGTACGCCGTGAACGGCCGCCCCGCCAGGGGCAGCATCGTCTTCGGGACGGTGTTGGTCAAAGGGCGCATACGGGTCCCCTCGCCGCCCGCGAGGATCAGGGCCTGCATCAGCTCCCCCCGTCCGGGCCGTCCGCGCTTGCGGTCTCCTCCGACGACCTGCCGATCGACTCGTATACGAACCCGGCTGCGCGCACCGCGGATTCATCGAGGAAGTTGCGACCGTCGACCATCAGGGGCCTCTTCATCCGCCGGGCGACGGCGTTCCAGTCCAGCTCGGCGAACTCAGGCCACTCGGTGACCAGGATCGCGGCGTCGGCACCGTCGAGCGCGTCCATCGCCGAGCCGCTCATCTCGACGTACGGCAGCATTTCCGCCGCCTTCTCGCGGGCCACCGGATCGTAGGCGCGAACCCTGGCCCCCTCTCCAAGCAGCCGGGACGCGAGCACGAGGCTGGAGGCGTCGCGCATGTCATCGGTGTCCGGCTTGAAGGCGAGCCCGAGGATCGCGATCTCGCGACCGACGAGCGATCCGAGGTGCTTGGTCAGCTTGCCGACCACCCGGCGCTTCTGGAGCTCGTTCACGTCGATCACCGAGCTCAGCAGCTGGAAGTGGTAACCGGAGTTCCCGGCGAGCTGCTTCAGCGCCGAAACATCCTTGCCGAAACAGGAACCCCCGAAGCCAAGCCCCGCCCGCAGGAACTTCGGCCCGATCCGCTCGTCCATCCCCATCGCCGCGGCCACCTCGGTCACGTCGGCTCCGACCTCCTCGCAGACGTTGGCGATCTCGTTGATGAAGCTGATCTTGGTGGCGAGGAACGCGTTCGATGCGAGCTTGATCATCTCGGCACTGGCGACGTCGGTGCGGACGATATGGGCCCCGAGGGGGTCGTAGAGCGCCTGGACCGCCGCCGCCGCTTCCTCGTCGGAGGGATCGGCGCCGATCACGACCCGATCGGGCTCGAGGAAGTCCCTGACCGCGGTCCCCTCGCGGAGGAACTCGGGGCACGATACGTAGGGGATCCCCGCCGCCCGGGCCCGGACCTGGCGGCCGGTGCCGACGGGAACGGTGCTCTTCATCACCAGGGCGGGGGCGTGGTCGCCGGCGAGCTCGTCGACCGCCGCGAATACCGCGGTCAGATCGGCGTCGCCCGAGTAGGTCGGCGGGGTCCCGACGCAGATGAAGGCGAGCCTCGCCCCGCGGAGCGGCTCCATCTCGGTGGTGAACTCGAGCCGCTCGGCGTTGCGCTCCACCAGCTTGGCGAGCCCGGGCTCGTGGAAGGGCAGCCGCCCCCCGCGGAGGGCGTCGATCCGGTCGGAGAGGATGTCGCGCCCGATCACCCGGTGACCCAGCTCGGCGAAGCACGCCGACGTGACCAGGCCGACCCAGCCGAGCCCCACCACCCCTATCGGTTCGCGCTCGGCCATCTCAGGCGGCCTCGCGCGCCAGCGGCGTCGGACTCACTTGCCTCGGTGCGGCAGCTCCCGCATACCCCGGGCGATCCCGATCATCTCCCCCGCATCGAGCGATTGGAGCAGGGTGTTGCTCACCCAGAAAGAACCCCGATCGTTCTGCCAGGCGACCAGCCGGAGCCGGTCGCCGTCGAAGAACAGCTCGTAGTCCTTGCCGCCGATCGTCTTCGTCTCCGAGGGGTTCTCGAGGATCGGGGGGTCCCGCCATCGGGTCGCCATGAAGCCGTAGTAGTCGTCGAGCATCGGACGCGAGAAGACCCACTTGTAGGCGGCGCGCTCGCCCCTCGGCGGCGAGCCGTCGCCGGTCCCGTTGATCTTGTAGACGCGGGGCTTCTGGGCGTACTCGCTCCCCTCCTCGAGGACCGTCGGGTAATAGATCGGCAATCTCAGGCCCTTCGCCCGAATCCCCTGCGCGAGCTGCTTGCCGTAGGTCGTCGGAACCAGGTTCGTGTGCGAAGGCCTCAGGTTGATCTTTGGCATCGACCTGGTGGCGGGTTTACCCCGCCCGGCGCGTCGGGCCGCCTCGGCGCGCCCGGCGGCGGTCGTCGGCCTGGCGGACTTGCCGCGGGGCCCCGGCGTCGCCTGGACGCCGAGGAACTGGTCGACCGCTTTGTGGATCTCGGACGAGCTCGCGGTCACGTAGCTCGGGCCGATGTTGCCCTCGAAGTGGACCTGCTTTACCGGCGTGTTTCGCATCTCCACGAACAGCTTCAGCACCTCGAGCATCGTCTCCCAGTCGTTGATGTCGGACGAGGTGTACCTGGTGAAGATGTTGATCAGATCCTTGTGGTCCTCGATCAGCCTCGAGGTCGGGAGCTTCTGGCGCGCCTCGCGAAGGAAGTCCTGCTGCCGGGCGGCC
>JBKPIY010000031.1:0-7420 GCA_046730475.1 Actinomycetota bacterium | reverse complement strand
CCCAGTGCCTTCCGAAGTCGGGAGATGTAGAGGGAAAGGTTCTTGGCGGCGCTGGCCGGCGGGCGATCCCCCCAGAGGCCATCGATCAGGTCGTCCACGCTGACCGTCCGATTGGCCCGAAGGGCGAGCATCGCCAGGATCGCCCGCTGCTTGCTTCCCCCCAGAGGAAGAGCTTGGCCGTCGACTAGGGCGTCGACCCGCCCGAGGACCCTAATTTCCAGTTCTTCTCCCACTGCTTCGGCCCACTTCCGGTGAGCCCGCCGTGGTCATGCTACCGCGGGCTCACGTCTCATCGGGATCACATCTCCAATCCGGTGAGGGGTCCGAACGGCGCCGAGTTGCGGTCCCGCCTACGGCCCGGAAGCCGAGCCGCCGCCCTCGCTTTCGGCGGGCGCACTGAGGTCCGGCACCCACGTAACGACGATGATGAGGATGACGTTTCCGGCCTGCTTGACCGAGGGTCATCGGCATTGACTGGCCGTCGGCATGCGAGCGAATGGACCTGAATCCGGGGTCTGCCAGAGGCTGATGGCTACATTCCTGCTACATCCGGACGGCGGTCAGCGGCCTCGACACGCGGCACAAACCGGCAAACCGCGGGACAGAGCGGAACCGGAGAGCGCGCCCGACAGGATTCGAACCTGTGACCTTCGGTTTCGTAGACCGAGGCTCTATCCCCTCGTGACAGACCATCACAACCGTGTGGTGCGAGCGGTCGGGTCCTGGGATCAGTCCGGCCCTTCAGTGAGCGCCAACAACAACGTGTCCTCGGGTTCATCGGGCGGCCGTCTATCGCCATGTCGGGCTGTAGACAGGGGTGTAGCCGCGGCGTCTACAGCCACTTCGCATGGCGATGCGGTTTGGGCCCTCCTCCCGCAGCCGACCCCCCTCCCCCCCAATGGGGAGAGGGGGCTCGGCTGCGGTCGTCGGTGTGTCGGGGTGGTTGGCGAAGTGGCTGGTGGGACCAATGAGGTGGTTGAAACGTGTTGTGAGTAGAGCCAGATGCCGGGTGGGAAGACGACAGATCGGATAAGCGGGCGGGATCTGGCGGTCTTGGAGTGGGTGGCGCGGGTCGAAGAGGTGCCGCGGCCGGTGCTGGCGCGTCGGGTGGGCCCAGGTCGCTCGGTCACCTTCGAGCGGGAGAAGCGCCTTCGCGATCACGGCCTCGTCAGGGTCCATCCCACCTACGCCGGCCCGCTGCTCCTCGCCACCGGCCTCGCGACCACCGGCCGCGACGAGCCCGGCGTGGCCCGCCCCTCGCCCTGGCAAGATCACCACTCCTCAATCGTCGCCGAGGTCGCGGCCTCGCTCGAGCTGGCCGGCGAGCGGGTCCGCTCCGAGCGCGAGATCGGCGCCCGGGAGCGCGCCGAGGGCGGGCAGCCCCTCTCGGCACAGGTCACCGACTACCGGTACCACCGCGCCGACCTGATCCGGCTGGGGGAGCGAGCCCCAGGCGATCGAGGTCGGCTTACCGCCAAGGCCCGCCGCTGGCTCGAGCAGCTGCTTGCCGCCTGGCGCCGCGCCGTGATCCAGGGGAAGGTCGCCCGGGTGATCTACCTCTGCGCCCCGGACCCCGAGCCCTACGTCCGAAGGGCGGTCGAGCGGACGCTGACCGAGGGGCAGGTCCTGGTCCTCCCGCTCACCCACCCTGACGTCCGGCTGCCCCGACCTGCGAGCCCTCAGAGCGGCGCCCAGGCGCAGGCGGTCGAGGGCCGAAGGCCCGACCCCGGAGGGGTTGACGGCTAAGCCGGCGCCGCTAGCTTGGCCGCCAGGTTGGTCAGCTCGCGCCGGCACCCTCACCGAGCGGAGACCGCTGGATATGAACGAGCCCTGGCTCACCAAGCGAGAGGTCGCTCGTAAACTCCGCGTTTCGACTCGGACCATCGAGCGCCTCCGTCTTCCCTACAGCCGGGTCGGCGGTCAGAATCGCTACCTGATGAGCCAGGTGGAATCGGCGCTGTGTGGTCACCAGGATTTGCCTGAGAACGTCGTGCCGATTCGGCCGAGGGTGAGGGACCGAGTGGCATGAGCGCGTTCAAAGCGAGGAAACGGCTGGGTTGCGAAGTTCCAAGTTGCCGGCAAGCAAGTCTGGGTACCTGGCGGGCCCTGGCCGACAAAGCGCGCCGCTCGGGAGGGCGAGCGCCGATACCGGGATCACCTGGCCGCGCGTCTTACGGATGAGAGGTGCGCCAGCTTCGGAGAGCGCTGGCTGCGGGAGTGGCCGCGGCCCTCGACGTCGACGCAGCGTCAGTATCGGGACGCCATCAAGCAGTTCGTGGCTCATTTCGGTCCGACGCCGCTCGGCGAGGTCGAGCGCCTGTCCGCGCGCACTTGGGCCCTGAGCGTTCCGCGCTACGTCAGTCGAACCATTCGGACGATGTATGAAGACGCTCGCAACGTCGGCCTGGTAGAGCACAACCCGTTCACGAATCTGCGACTGCCCGCGACGGAACGCAACGCACAGATAGCTCCGCCATCCCTTGAGGAGTACAGCGAGCTGCTAAGGGCCACGACGGTGCTGGGCGGGTATGGCCCCGAGTTCAGGGCGATGATTCAGTTCTCCGCCTGGACGGGCATCCGTGCCGGGGAGCTCCAGGCGCTTCACTGGGGCGACGTTGGCGCTGAGTCGATAACGATCCGACGAGCCCGAAAGCGGGACGGGACCTTCGGCCCCCCAAAGAACGGGAAGGCACGTGAGATCGCCTTCCTACCGCCGGCGCGCGTCCTGGATGACGTGCCGAGGCGACCTGACGCCTTCGTCTTTCACTCGCCACGCGGAAAGGAGCTCAACGAGGGTTCGCGCTTCTATGCCTGGCGGGAGGTCCGAGCGACCGCTGCGCTTCGGGAGATCCGTTGGGACGACCTTCGCCACTTCTGCGCGACGCAACTGCTTGAGATGGGGCTCGACCACTTCGCGGTCTCGATTCAACTCGGCCATACCGACGGCGGGGCCTTGGTGATGGAGCGCTACGGACATCCGTCTGCCGAGGCCGCCCGTGGGCGGCTACTGCGTGCGTTCGAGCTCGAGCCTGAGCAAACTGGTAGCTCAGCTGGTAGCGGAGGGGCGACCGGATCGCGCTGGCCTGGGGTTTGACGGCCTAATTCATCCCGTCGTCCGCTTGGGTTGAGTGCCTGCGCCAGGTCCCATCAGATCGCGACGGGAGCGTGGCGATTCGCATCGAGAGGGGGAATCTGGGGTCCTGCCCTTGCGAGTCCGAATGCTCGGAACGCCCGCGGGGGCGCTGCTGGAGAGCAACTGGTGCGCCTTCCGGGAGCGAGCGGCGAGGCCGCGCAGACTTCGCCTCCTCGTCCTGGGAGGAGCGGGCGACCGGGCTGTCGCGGGTGTCGCAATCCGCGCCAGGCGAGCGTCCCCCGTTCTTGTCAAATCCCCTAACGATGGACGCCCCGGTCAGGACGTCGGCGGTGTCGTGAGCGGGCGGAACATACGCCTAAGGCTTGTCTCCTCCGGCGACGTCCGAGCGTGGCGCCACTGAGGTGGGAGCGCTTGTCGGCACAGCCGCCGACGCCTGATGTCCGCCTAAATCGCTAACGGCGCGCGCTCTCGCGCTCCAGCACCCCCGGATTCACGACGTTGATCGGCGTGCCCGCCGCGTACGCCACGATCTGATCGAACACGTCCGAGAACTGCACCTCGTACTCGTCGCGGGTGACGTAGCCGATGTGCGGCGTGCAGACGACGTTCTCCATGGCGAGCAGCGGATGGCGCGCATCGAGCACGGGCTCGTCCTCGTAGACGTCGACAGCGGCCATCCCCGGGCGCCCCCGCTTCAGCGCGGCGACCAACGCGCCGGGCTCGATGAGCGGTGCTCGGCTGGTGTTGACGAGCAGCGCAGTCGGCTTCATGCGGGCGAGGTCGCCTGGCGTGACGATGCCGCGGGTCGCCTCGACAAGGCGCATGTGGAGCGAGATCACGTCGCACTCCGAGAAGAACGCCTCTTTGCTGGGCGCCACGGTGTAGCCGTCGCTCCGCGCGCGCTCGCGCGAGCTCCTGCGCGCCCACACCCACACGTTCATCCCGAACGCCTTCCCGTATCCTGCGACCACGCTGCCGATTCTGCCGTAGCCGTAGACGCCGAGCGTCTTCCTGCGAAGCGTGTGGCCGACGCCGACCTGCCACCTCCCCGTCGTGAGGGCCGCCACCTGCTGCGGCAGCTGACGCATTGCCGCGAGCACGAGCGCCCAGGTGAGCTCCGCCGCGGCGTACGACGGCGTACCAGGGTGCATACTCGACGAGACGACTACCCCGAGCTCCGTGCAGGCGTCGACATCGATGTGCGGGTAGACGCTGCGCTGGCTGATGAGCCGGAGCTTCGGCAGTTGACGGAGGAGTGGCGCGCGGATCTCGGTGCGCTCGCGGATGAGCACGAGCGCTTCGGTCTCGCGCAATCGCTCGGCGAGCGGGTCGACGTCCTGGACGTGGTCGTTCCAGACCTCGACGTCGTGCCCCAACAGCTTCGTGAAGCAGTCGAGCGTGCGCAGCGTGTCGTGGTAGTCGTCGAGGATGGAGATCTTCATCGTCGCCCGCCGTCAGCGCGGCGACGGTTGGCGGTGCTTCCGCAGGTGCTCCGCCCCAGCGGCGGACACCGAGACCTGCGCACCGCGTCCAGGCGCGTGATGACGCGCGATGAAGCCTCGGTCGTTGGCGTCTTCCCACACGGGGAAGCGCGGACACGACGTCCGCCACGCCTCGAGCACCTCGGCGTAGGGGCGGGGGTCGGGGCTCATCCACTCGAGGAGGTCAAGGATCAGGGTGTCGACGGTGTCGGACACAGAGGCCGCCAACAGAAACTGTAGCGGCGCTAAACATCGCTCCTGACTCCTGCACCCTCAAGATCCTCGCCGAGCACGACCCGGGCTCCGAGCGTACTTCCCGGTAGATCGCCGGTGCACGAGGCGGAAGGCGCGGCCGAGCCGATCTAGCTCGAGTTCGCCGATGCGCTCGAGCTGTATCCGGCGATCATCGGCCCTCCGCCCGCCCAGGCCGCCGATCAGCTTCGCGATCAAGGCGCTCTCGAGAGCGCCCTTGGCCGGCCGCGCGCCTACGCCGATTACGAGGACGCCGATCTCGCGTTGCAGGCCGCTGTCCTGGCGCACGACATCGCCGAGAGCCAAGCGTTCATCGATGCCAACAAGCGCCTTGCGCTCGTCGCGATGCTGACGTTCCTCGAGCTGAACGGCTACGGCGTCGAAGCGGCTGACCCCGACCTCGCCGAGTGGATCCTCAGCCTCAGCGCCGGCACTACGCCCCAACAGCTCGCGCCGCTCGTGCGCGACGCGATGCAGCTGCTCCCGTAGCGCGCCTCGCGGTTCTGGTCGCTGGGTCGTACTGGTACAGCAGCCCGGTATCCGCTGTCTCGTGGGAGGAGGATCCCATGACCGTATCCGCTGCGCGCCGAGATCGTTGTCCTGTGGCGCGGCGGGCATCGGATCCAGGAGGCGCTCGCGCTCACCGAGCGTGACCTCGACCCGCGCCGTGGCTCGATCCGCACGGCAAGGGCGGTCGCCGCCGCGAGGTGGGCATGGACGCGTGGGGCTTTGAGCAGCTCCGCCCATGGCTCATCGAGCGCGAGCGGCTGCCGGTCGGCCCGCTGCTCTGCGTGATCGACGGACCGACCCGCGGGCGGCCCTGGTCTGCCGCCGGGGCCAAGCGCGGGACAAAGGGCGGCTTCTGGGCCGCGAGCGCGGCGATGCGCACGGCCGAGCGCGAGCTCGCCCGCCGGGGCGAGCTCGCCGACAGGCGCACGGTCGTCGACTGGCAGCCGACCCAGGCGGAAGGAAAGGGCGCCGGCGGGACACCGGGGCGCGCATCTCAAGGGCCGTCACGGGGCCAAGCAACGCGGCAAGTCCAAGCCCCTGGGCCTGCTCTTTAGCTCGTCGTCAGACCGGCGCCCACCGGAACTCTCGCAAATAGGAGGAGATGCGTCCAGGGTCGCCTTGACTTTCATGCGTCGTCCGGAGCGGGCATCTGTCGGAGGTTTGCCTGAGACGCCCGCTCCTCGCGTGGAGGGGTATCCGGCTCTAGCTTGCCCCACTTTCAGCGCAGGGTCTGCGCCCGGCGTCAGGGCTATCGGCTGCGAATCCACCTCGGGCGCTCGAAACCCCACTCCTCGGAGGGATCTAGGCCTCCTCGCCGCTGAACTCGCGGAACATGATCTCCAGGAGGCAAGCCTAGTGCCGAACCATCATCCATACCATCATGGCCATCATCGTCACGCAGCCGAGCGGCGCAAGAAACGCGAACGCCCCCGCTCCTGCCGCCGCCAGGACTACGGCGATAACCATCAACGCCCCGCAAAACCACATCATGTGTGAGTGCCTCATGATCGAAACTCCTTCCGCGAGGAAGCGACGTGCGTCCCCTCAGGCGCGCGCCATCTCCACTTCGTCCTTCAACATGCCGCGAAGTTGCTCCCGGAGCTCCGTCGTGTCCTCCTTGCCGTGTACCGAGGCAGCATGCTCGGCCGCGGCATTGAGGACATGCTCCTCTTCGCCTGAGAGGTAAAGGGTGCAGCCGGTTTCATCCGGGAAGTCGCGGCAGTCGATCCACTTGCGTTCCATGGGATCTCCTTTTGGTGGATTTCGCTGATCTCAGTTCCCTGCCGCCGCCCTCGCTGGAGCACCGCCGCGCTCCTCGAGGACGTGGGTTGCCTTCTCGGCAGTCATCTCGCCAGCGCGCTGCTGCACGTACTGAGCCATCTTCAGCGCCGCCTCGACCTCCGCGGAGCTAAGCCCCTCTTCGAGGGCGGCGGTAATGTGGAGGTCAAGCAACGGGTGCGAGTTGACTCCGACGCTCGCCCCGAGGGCGACCAGCTGGTGGGCCCTTGACTTGTCGGCGACCGAGCCCGGCTCCGGCACAGGGCCGCCACGCCCGAGGAGCTCGTCGACCCTGGCCGTGAGCAGCTCGATCGCCTCATGACGGACCGCTTGGGCGCTGGCGACCGCGTCGGCCAGCTCCGACTCGGAGAGTCCAGCCTCGCGCCCCGCCGGCATGTGGTGCTCGATGCAGGGTCGGCAGTTGGCCCCGATGCTCGCGCCGATTGCCGCGAGCTCCTTCTCTCTTTGCTCAAGCCGCATGGCCCACCGCCTCAGTCGAGGAGACCTCGCCGGGCTGCTCGGCCTCGCTGGCGGGCTTGCGCTCCTCGACGAGCTCAAGGGTCCGCGCGGTGTTTGCGCGGATCTCCTCGATGCCTCGCATCATCCGCTTGGGCGGGAAGTCCTCGGGCATCTGCTGGAACATGCGCTCGCAGCCAGCCATGCCGCGCTCGTGCAGCTTCAGCTTGGGCACAACTGCGCGCGCCACCAGCACGCCTACTCCAGTGAGAGCAGCAGCCGTCGCTATCCGTCGCATCATCCTTCACCTCCTAATCTCTTGGCTGCTCGACGCAGGTAAAACTACGCG
>JBKPIY010000030.1:0-19357 GCA_046730475.1 Actinomycetota bacterium | reverse complement strand
GGACCGGGCTAGAGACGCTGCCGCCGGGCCGCCAGCAGATCCTGGTCGGCGCGGTCGATGAGGGCGTTCAGCGTGTCGCCGACGCCCAACCGCGCAAGGCCGACCGTGACGCTGGCGCCAGGACGGCCCTCACCGAGGGCGTTTCGGACTCCCTCGAAGCGGCCCCGGGCACTCTCGAGATCAGTGTCGGAGATAGTGCAAACGAATTCGTCGCCGCCCCACCGCACGACGGGATCGTAGGGACGGATCTTCGAGCGAATCACGTCGACCAGATCACGGAGCAGCGCGTCGCCGGCGGCATGGCCTTGACGATCGTTCACATCCTTCAGGCCGTCGACGTCAATGTACGCAAGCACCAAGGCCCCCCGCGAGCGCCCTGCGCGCTCGATCTCGTGGACGAGCGCCACCTCCCCTATCCCGCGCCGGTATGCCCCGGTGAGCTCGTCCAGGTGCGCCCGCTCGAGCTCGGCGAGGAGATGCTCGCGGTCGGCCGCGGCAGCGTCGCGGTCCTTCGCGGCCCGCGCGCGATCCGCCGCGGCCTGCGCGCGCTGGGCGGCGGCCTTCGCGCGCATCGCCGCGAGCGCCTCGAACGCCTTGCTTACTCGCTCGTCAGAGCGGCCGAGCTGCTGGTCCACCTGCTCGCTGTCCCGATCCTCCTGATGAGCAGCCCGGTCGCGCTGCTCGGCCACGCGATCCCGCTTTCGGGCCGCCTCGTCGCGCAGCTTGGCCTGCTGGTCGCGCTCAGAGGCGACCTGGGCCCGCACCACCCTGGTGGCATGGCGCTCAAGGGTGCCTTGGGCACGATCGACCCGTGAGAGCTCGTGTGCCCGCTGCTCGGCTGGGGTGGCGCCGGGATGCGCGGTCCGTTCACGATCGAAGGCCGCCTGGTCTCGGTCCGAGGCTCGCTGATCAGCATCGGCCTGAACCTGATCGCGATCGGAGGCGCTCTGGTCGGTGTCCGAGGTCGTCTGATCTGCGTCAGAGGTCGTCTGATCTGCGCTGGAGGCGGCCTGATCGGCCTCCCGCCTTCGGCGCCTGCGCCAAGGCATCTCCACCTCTCCGTCCCTCATGGGCTGCTCGAACGAGCGTCCCAACTGGTCCTAAGCGGAAACTAGCCTAGATCATCTTGACGCACGAAACGGCCGCTGGTGGGTCCCGGCTCGCGGCCGCCTCCCTAGGTCACGCGGCCTTCAAAGTCCATCGAAGAGAAGGAGCCGGCACTTGCGGCCCTTTCTGAGGTAGCGGGAGCCCGCTTAGCTTCTCGCTACGAGCGTACCCGCATCCGGGAAACCAGCGGCCACTCAAGCTAGCCGACTGCCGGTCGGTAGGTCCGGGAACGCGAAGCGTTCATCCATGCTCTCGAGCGTGGTGGCGCATCCACGAAGGCGGCTGCCACCGGCATCGAGTTCGATGCCTACCCGAAGCATGAGGTCCGCGCTGCGGAAGTGACGATCACTAACCGGGCGCTGATAAAAGCGAGCGCAAGAGTGTTCTCGACTGCAGCGGTTCGTGCAGCAAATGGGACCCTACTGGCACCCCGCCTCGGCGGGGTGCCAGCGCGAATCCAGCCAATAGGAAAGGCCGCATTAGCGGCCCTTTCCTGAGGTAGCGGGGGCGGGATTCGAACCCGCGACCTTCGGGTTATGAGCCCGACGAGCTACCAGACTGCTCCACCCCGCGTCGGTAGCCGAATGTTAGCGCGCCACTTGGGTTGTATAGGGCTAGAGTGCGCCGCGCAACGATGCGGCCATGAACGATCTCATGAGGACGAGGTGAGAGTCGCCGTAATCGATCTGGGGACGCACTCGACCCGCCTGCTGGTCGCTGACGTCGAGGGCGGTGTCCTCTCCGAGATCGACCGGCGGACGGCGGTGACGGCGCTCGGCCGCGGGGTCGCCCTCACCCGCAAGATCTGCTCCGACGCGATCGAGAACGTCTGTCGGGCGGTCGCCGAGTACCAGGCTCGCTTCCAGGAGCTGGGGGCCGAGCGGGTGCTCGTGGTCACCACGAGCGCGGTCCGCGATGCCGCCAACGGCGAGGCCTTCATCGCTGAGGTTCGCGAGCGCTTCGGCCTCAGCGTCCGGCTGCTGAGCGGCGAGGAGGAGGCGCGGCTTACCTATCTCGGCGCCACCGCGGAGCGCCCGCCCGAGGTCGACACACTCGTGTTCGACATCGGCGGGGGCTCGACCGAGCTGGTGCTCGGGTCGGGGACCGAGGTCGGCTTCCACACTTCCCTCCAGGCCGGGACGATCCGTCACTCCGAGCGTCACCTCACCTCCGATCCGCCGGATCCGCACGAGCTCGAGGACCTTGCGATCGACATCTCCCACACGATCGCCGAGGCGGTGGACGCCGGGGGCGGCGACGCCCGTCCCCGCCGCGGCATCGCCGTCGCCGGGACGCCGATCTCGCTCGCGGCGGTCGACCAGGAGCTCGAGCCCTACGACTCAACCCGGGTGCACGGCTATCGGCTCGCGATGCCGCGGGTGCAGCGGATGCTCTCGCGGCTTGCCGCCCTCCCCCTGGCCGAGCGGCTCCAGGTCCCGGGCCTGGACCCGGGCCGGGCGCCGACGATAGTGGCGGGCACCGTGATCCTGGTTCAGGTGATGAGGTCCTTCGGCCTCGACGAGGTCGAGGTGTCTGAGATGGACATCCTCCAGGGGGCCGCTCTGGCAGGCGCGCTCGCCCCGGTCTGACCCTCGTCGTCGAGCAAGCCAACCTCGCCGCCGCCCCTGTCTGAGCCTCGTCGGGGAGCCCGCCAACCTCGCCGCCGCGGCCGCCCCTCGATTGTGGAGGCCGGACCCTTTACAAGAGCCCCAGTTTTGGGTATTTACATCTACCTAGTTGTGGACGATCCTTCGACGGTTGGGAGAGTTGGTGCTGGGCCTGACGCCCTGCGTCCTCTCTCGGCTCATAGGTTCCAGGCGTTTGCCGCAATGGCGCCTCCCGTCGCCTGGACCGCAACATACCCCCCAAGTAAGGCCCCTGAGACGTACCCCTGCCCGTCCTGATGGGGCCGCTTTGAGACCGGCCGCCATCGATGGCGGTCGGTCTTTCTCTATCCCGGGCTGGCTGCCCGGCCAGTCCCGCCCGGCGGGGGCGCCCGCCGGTAAGGTGCCCGCCCGATGACCTCGATCGGACCAGCGACGCCATCCGGGGAGTTCGACGAGTGGCAGATCGAGCTCCACGGCCACCGGGTGATCTACCGGATCGCCGGCTCGGGGCCACCGGTGGTCTTGATCCACGGGATGGTCAATTCCTCGCGCCACTGGGAGCGGGTGGCCCTCCAACTGGCCGAGGATTACACGGTGATCGCCCCGGACCTGATCGGGCACGGCGACTCGGCGGCGATCCGCGGCGACTACTCCCTGGGCGCTCACGCCGCCAGCATCCGCGACCTCCTCGCCACGATCGGGGTCGAGCGGGCGACGATCGTCGGCCACTCCCTCGGCGGCGGGGTAGCGATGGTGTTCTTCTACCAGTTCCCCCAGCGGGTCGAGCGCCTCGCCCTGGTGTCCAGCGGCGGGCTCGGCCGTGAGGTGAGCCCGCTGCTACGCGGCGCCGCCCTCCCCGGCGCCGGCGCGGGGCTCTGGCTCGCCGCCCACCCGGGGCTCCACTCGGCGCTGTGGCGCGCGGGCGAGCGGCTGCGCTCGCGGGGGTGGCGGAAGGGCGCCCATCTCCAGGCGATCGCGCGGGCGATGCGGCCCCTCGACCGGCCGGGGGCGCGGCGGGCGTTCCTGCAGACCCTGCGCTCGGTGATCGACGCCCGGGGGCAGAGGGTGTCCGGCCGCGACCGCCTCTACCTGCTCGGGTCACTCCCGACCCTGATCGTCTGGGGCGAGCGCGACCATACGATCCCGATCGCCCACGGGCGCGCCGCCCACGAGGCGATCCCGCACAGCAGCTTCGTCACCCTGCCGAAGGCGGCCCACTTCCCCAACCTCGAAGATCCCGAGGGTCTCGCGGGGGCCCTGCGGGAGTGGCTCGACACCACCGAGCCCGGCCGGATCGACGACGATCAGTGGGGCGAGATCGTCGCCACCCGATCGCCCCGTCGCCGCCTCCGCGACCTCGCCGCCTAGCCTCGCGCGCCCCCGCCGCCGGGTACCTGGCGGATGCCCACGCGATCGAGGCCCAGGCGACCCAGCTGCTCGCGAGCCGGTCCGAGGATCGCGGGCTCCGACGAGCTCCGCCGGGATTTACGCCGAGCATGTGGAGGGAGACCCGCGAGCACCCGCGATTGATCGAGGAGCGACTGGAGGCCAACGACGCGCCCCTCGCCACTCAAGGATGCCAGCGAGCGGCGATCTTGGCCGCCGCCCCGCGCTTCTGCTCGTCGAGGCCTCGCTGGAGGCGGCCGGGGCCGGGGCTTGACCGGGGGGCACGCCCCCCAGGGCTCAGGCGGGGGCGAGGGAGACCTCGTGGTTGGCGACGATCATCCCGTCCGGATCCCACCGGCGCTTCACCTCGGCGAGGCGGGCGCAGATATCGGGTGGGAGGATCGCGTCGATGTCGCACGGGCGCTCGGCGAAGTTGAAGTAGCCGCCCGCCTGCGCCCAGGGCTCCATCGTGTCGTGAAGGAGATCGAGGTGGGCGCCGATCTCCTCCCCCAGCTCCGGGGTCATCGGCAGGCCGATCCCGAGCATCACGAAGGCGCCATCGAGCGTCGCCAGGGCCCCGCCGCCCTCGGCGGCGCGCCCCAGGGCGCCGCCGAGGTGGCGAAGCTCGGCCAGCAGCAGCGGTGAGCCCGACTCCGGCCCCGCCACCCCGACGAAGGCCTCGATCGCCTCGTCGGGGAGCTCCCTGATCACCTGGTGATGTCCGAGGCCCGGCACCGGCTGCTCGGGATCCATGTGGATCCGGCTGAGGCCGGCGGCGGGCATCCGCTGGACGAGGTCCATGATCGGCTCGCCGATCTCTCGCAGCGGCGCCACCAGCTCCTTGCCCTCCGCCTCCGCACCGACGAACGCGACCCCGATCGTGAGCAGCGGCCTGTCGCGGACCGGCTCGGGGACGTCGGGCATGTCGGGCGGCCGCAGGAAGCGGACGATCGAGGAGACCTCGTCCGGCACCGTGGTGGTCCAGTCGCGATAGGTGCGGAGCGCCTCGGCGCCCACCTCCGCGGGGAACAGGATGGTCCCGGCGTAGAGCTCGGCGATCGGCAGGAGGTCGAGGTGGAGGGCGGTGACGATCGCGTAACCGCCCCCGCCGCCGCGAAGCGCCCAGAAGAGGTCGGGCTCGTTTCCGGCGTCCACCCGCTTCGCCTCGCCGTCGGCGGTCACCAGCTCGATCGCGTTCACGCGGTTGCAGGCGAGGCCGTGGCGGCGGCCCAGCCAGCTCAGCCCGCCGCCGAGCGTGTAGCCGACCACCCCTACGTCGGGCGAGGACCCCGGCAGCGAGCACATCCCCTTCCCCTGGGCGGCCTCGGCGAGCTCGAGGGCCAGCGTCCCCGCCTCCACCCGGGCGGTCCCGGCGTAGCCATCGACGTCCACCCCCCTCATCCGCTCCGTCTTGATCAGGATCGTGTCCTGGAGGGAGCCGAGCGCAACCGCCCCGTGGCCTGTGCCCTGCCCCGCGACCCTGAGGCCGTGCTTGCCCGCAAACCGGACCACCTCGGCGACGTCGTCGGCACTCTCGACGAAGGCGACCGCGCCCGGCTCCTGGTTCGCGACCAGGTTCCAGGCCTGTCGCGCTTCGGCCCAATCCTGATCGGCGGGAGTCGCGACCCGCCCCGCGATCGAAAGCTCACCGAACCCGTTGCCGTTCGTGTTCGCCACCTTCTCCTCCTGTCCTCGAGAGTTGCGGCTCCCCCCGGCGCGGCACTCTAGCGATGGGGCGTCGGCTGCGCGCGCGTGGTCGATTCGCCGGCCTCGCTCCCCTGGATCAGGCGGGGTGGGGCGTGACGTCGGCGGTGAGGTGGGCGACCCGCTCGAAGGCGACCCGGGCGAGGAGCCCCGCCAGGAGGGCGCTCAGCCCGGCGAGGACGAGGGCGGCGCGGGGGTCGACCGCCTCCGACAGCCATCCCGCGAGGGGGCCGCCGATCGGGGTCGAGCCGAGGAAGACGACTGAGTAGAGAGCCATCACCCGGCCGCGCATCGATGGCTCGGCGGCGAGCTGGAGGGAGGAGTTGACGGTCGCCGCCAGGGTCACGGTCGCCGCCCCGAGTGGCGCCAGGGCGAGCATCTCGGTGGCGAGGGTCGGCATCCCGGCGGCCAGCAGCGAGAGCGCCCCGAACCCGATCGCGGCGCCGGCGAGGAGCGCCGGACTGACCCTGCCGCGGGCGCCGGTTGTGAGGGCGCCGACCACCGCCCCGATTCCCATCGCGGTGACGAGGGCGGCGTAAGCCGAGGCGCCACCGTCGAACGTGAACCGCGCGAGCAGGGGCAGGACCGACTGGAAGTTGTAGCCGAGGGTGCCGACCACGGCCATCAGCGCCAGCGGGATCCAGAGCTGGGGAGAGGAGCGGACGTAGCGAAGTCCGGCCCGGACGGCGCGCGGCTCCCGCGGCGCGACCTCGGCAGGCTCGAGCGCATCCGCGTCCATCCGGGCGAGGGCGAGGACCATCACCGCGAAGCTGGCGGCGTTCAGCGCGAAGCACGGCTCCACACCGACCGTCGCGATCAGGACCCCGGCGAGGGCGGGACCGATGATCCGGGCGGAGTGGACGAGGACGCTGTTGAGGCTGACCGCGTTCACCACCCGGTTGGAGCCGACCATCTCGGAGACGAAGGCCTGCCGGGTTGGGAAGTCGACCGCGTTCACAAGGCCGCGGACGAAGACGAGGCCGAACACGGCCGGCGCCGAGAGGAGACCCGCGACGGCGAGCCCGAACATGGTCACCGGGGCGACCATGTGCAGGGTCTGCGTCAGCATCAGCAGGCTCCGCTTCGGAACCCGGTCGGCGATCAGCCCGCCCCAGGCGCCGACCAGGAGCAGTGGCAGGAACTGAAGCGCGGTGGTCGCCCCGATGGCGATGCCGCTTCCGGTCAGCGTGAGGACGACCCAGATCTCGGCCACCGTCTGCATCCAGTTGCCGGAGATCGAGACCAGCGCGCCGAAGAAGTAGCGACGGTAGTTGGGGATGCGCAGGGAGGCGAAGGAGCGCCCGAGGGCCTCGCTCATCGGCGCTCCCCCTCCAGCAGCCGCTCGATCACCTCGGTGGCGCGCTCCAGCGCCGCCAGGTCCTCAGCGGGCAGCTCCCGGAGGCGGGTGGCGAGATACGCGGTCTTGCGCTGGCGCAGCCGCTTCAGAAGCGCGCGTCCCGCCGGGGTCGCGCTGACGATCGCCGAGCGACCGTCCGCCGGGTCGCGGATCCGCTCGACCTGCCCCGCGTCGGCGAGCGCGGCCAGGATCCTGGTCGCGGTCGGGCGCTTGATCCGCTCCCGGTCGGCGAGCTCGCTCGGAGCGAGGGGCCCGTGGCGATCGATCGTCGCCAGGGCGGCCATCTGGGAGGGACCGAGATCGGTGCCGGCCTCCTGGCGGAGGCGCCGAGCCATCCGGGTGATCGCGAGCCGCAGGCGCGCGGGAAGCTCGACGTCGTTAATAGGCGTGATTGTTGTCGGTTGCTCGCTCAAATGTGATTTGCCTCGCTAATTAGTTTAGCAAACCACTTCGGTCGGCCTCCACCGATGGCAGACTCGGTCAATCGCCCGCCCGCGCCTCCTCCTCGTTCCCACCCTCACCGAGATCGAGTGGCGGATCCGGCCGCTGCTGGAGGAGTGGGCCGAGGTCGCCTCCTACGACGCCGCCGGGGTCGGCGACGAGCCGGCGGCGAAGCGCCCCGGGCGGGAGGCGCTCGTCGCTCGCGGCGTCGCGGAGTTGGAGCGCCTCGGCTGCGAACGCTGCGTGATCGTCGGCGATGAGTTCGGGGGGTTCACGGCCGTCCTGGTGGCGGCGGCCGACCCCGAGCGGGTGGCAGGCCTCGCCTATGGCCACGCCTGCCTCTCGCTGGGGACCCCCAGCCTGAACGAGGAGGTGATGTCGGCGTTCACGAGCCTGGCGCAGATGGACTACCGGACCTACGTGCGCCACCTCACCCAGCTCACCCAGGACGCCTACGACGACGAGACGGCCGACGAGTACCTTCGCCGGGTCCCGAAGGAGATGACGATCGCCTACCTGCCGTCGGTGATGAGCGCGGCCGGGGTGAACCTCGAGCCGGTCCTGCGCGACCTCGACCGGCCGCTTCTGCTCGCCGAGCACGAGGGCTGTCTCGCGTGGACCGAGGAGGGCTTCAAGCGGGCCATCGCCGCCTTCCCCGAGGCCAAGGTGGTCTCGACCCCGGTGAAGTGCAGCGTCAGC
The DNA here is from genome assembly GCA_046730475.1 of Actinomycetota bacterium. Lineage (GTDB taxonomy): Bacteria > Actinomycetota > Thermoleophilia > Solirubrobacterales > 70-9 > JBKPIY01. The sequence continues at coordinate 11,056 of JBKPIY010000030.1, read as the reverse complement.
CCCGCCTTCGCGGAGGCGCTGCGCGATTTCTGCGCCGAACTCGACCGGGACTGGACCACCTAGGCGGGGCGCGTCCCCGCGTCCGGGACCGGAGCCATTCGACTGGGGCCGAGCGTTCGCCGCCTTCACGGCGAACTTCGCCCAGTTTGCGGCGTACGGGGCGGTTGGAGCATCCACAGAACCGGGTAGAGTGAAGCCTTCAGGCCAGGACGGCCTCGACGCCTGTTGATTCGTCGTCGCCGTGACCGCGACCCGGCCCAACGCGGACCCCGCCCAGGCCGCGTCCACCGAACGGCTCGGCTCCGCGGTCACGGCGCGGCGCGGCTTCCCTATCGGGAATTCGGAGAACACGAGCCGGCGCCCCAGTGCCGATCCCGCTATCTGGGCGCCCGCGGCCGGCCTTTGGCGTAGCCCCCCCGACTATCCGGTCGGTCCGAAACGCTCGGTGAGGATCCGGTGGGGCTCGTACCCCGCCTCCATCAGCAGGCCGGCCGCCGCCTCGACGAACCCGTTCGAACCGCAGACGAAGGCTGGGCCCATCTCGAAGGCCACCGAGCCGACCAGGTCGGCGTCAATCCTGCCGGTGTGGCCCTCCCAGCCGGCCGGGGCCTCGCCGGTGTAGGTGAGGGCGGTCTCCTCGCCGAGCTCGGCGGCGAAGGCGGCGTCCTCGGCGCCGCGGACCGAGTAGAGGAGCCGCATCGGAAGCTCCGGCATCGTCCGGCGGCGGTGACGGAGCATGGCCACCAGCGGCACCACCCCGGAGCCGCCGCCCACCAGCAGGACCGGCTCCTCGCCCCGCCAGACGAAGTAGGAGGCGAACGGCCCGCGGACCTCGACCCGATCGCCCTCGACGACGACGTCGTGGAAGTAGGGGGAGACCTCGCCCCCGTCCAGGCGGTCGATGGTGAGCTCGACCTCGCCCTCGTCGAGCGGCGAGGAGGCGACCGAGTAGGAGCGCTGGGCGCGATAGCCGTCGGGGGCGGTGAGGCGGACGTCGTAATGCTGGCCCGGGAGGTGCGGCATCCACATCGGCAGCCCGATCCGAAACGACTTCATCCGAGGAGTCTCGGGCCTGATCGCCGTGACGGTGCCGATCTGCCAGCCGCCGGGCGCGACCTGGGAGGGGATCAGTCGGTCCAATAGCGCTCCTCGCGCCAGGGATTGCCACGGTTGTGGTAGCCGTTCGACTCCCAGAAGCCGGGCTCGTCGTGGTCCATGATCCGGAGGCCGGCGACCCACTTGGCGCTCTTCCAGAAGTAGAGGTGCGGCACCAGCAGCCGGGCGGGGCCTCCGTGCTCGCGGGGAAGAGGCTCGCCCTCGTGCTCCCACACCACCCACGCCTTCCCGTCGAGAAGATCCTCGACCGGGAGGTTGGTCGTGTAGCCGCCGTAGGAGTGCGCCATCGCGAAGGCGCCGAGCGGCTCGACCTGGTCGAGCAAGGTGTCGACCGAGACCCCGCCGAAGCTGGTCCCGAGCTTCGACCACTTGGTGACGCAATGGATGTCGCAGGGCACGGACTCGAACGGAAGCCCAGTGAACTCCCCCCAGCCCCACTCCCTCGGCTCGGCCACCATCCCGTCGATCCGGAACCGCCACTTCTCGGGCGGCACGTCGGGGGTCGGCCCGGCGGTCAGGACGGGGAAGCCCTGCTCGGCGTATTGCCCGGGGGGCAGGCGCTCGGCGAGCTCCCCGGGGGTTCGCCGCTTGCCACTGAAGCCGCGTGAGACGAATTCCTCGCTCATCCCTGCCGCGGAGGCTAGCTCGAATCAGGTGGGCGGCCGGCACCGCCAAAGCGGCCTCGCAATGAGAGGATCGGGGGGTGGACTTCGGGGTCAGCTATTTCCCAACCGACGAGTCGGTGGAGCCGGCGGCGCTGGCGCGGATGTGCGAGGAGCGGGGGTTCGAGAGCTTCTTCGTCACCGAGCACACCCACATCCCCGCGGACCGCGAGACGCCTTACCCGGCCGGCGGCGATCTCCCCCGGGAGTACTTCCGGATCTACGACCCCTTCGTCGCCTTGACGAGTGCGGCGGCGGCGACCGGGCGGCTCCGGGTGGGGACGGCGATCTGCCTGATCGTCGAGCGCGACCCGATCACGACCGCGAAGGAGGTCGCTTCGCTCGACCGGCTCTCGGGCGGGCGCTTTCTGTTCGGGGTCGGCGCCGGGTGGAACCTCGAGGAGATGCGAAACCACGGCACCGACCCGAGCCGGAGGTTCGGGCTGATGCGTGAGCGGGTCGAGGCGATGCGGGCGATCTGGTCCGAGGAGGAAGCCTCCTACCACGGCCGCTATGTCGACTTCGAGCGGATCCACTCGTGGCCGAAGCCGCTCCAGGAGGGCGGGCCGCCGGTGCTGGTCGGCGGCAACGCGCCAAAGGTGCTCGAGCGGGTGGTCGCCTTCGGCGACGCCTGGTTCCCGAACCGGATCGGCGACGACGACTCATTCATCGCCCGGGTCGAGGAGCTCGGGCGGCTCGCCTCGGCTGCGGGCCGAGATCCGATCCCGGTCACCCTCCAGATCCCGCCGAAGGAGCCGCAGCGGCTCGAGCGCTACGAGGCCGCCGGGGTGACCCGGTGCGTACACGTGCTCCGCGCCCGTGCAAGCAACGACCGCGGGGACACCGAGGCGAAGCTGGACGAGTGGACCGCCCGGATCGAGGCCTACGCCTCGGCCGGCGGCTGAGCGCCAGCGGCGCCGGCGTGAGATCAAGCGTCTAGCGGTGCTTCACGCCCTCCGCGGCGAAGCCCGCCAGCCGCGGCCCTTGGACAATCACCCCGTCGAGCGCCTCGTCGATCGCCTCGAGCACGTCGTCGGAGAGCTCGACTCCCGAGGCCTCGGCGTCGGCGTGCACCTGCTCGGGTCGCGAGGCGCCAATGATCGCCGAGGCGAGCTCGTCGCGGCGCAGCACCCAGGCGAGCGCCATCTGGACCATGGTCAGGCCCGCGCCCTCGGCGATCGGCCGCAGCCGCCCCACGGCCTCCAGGGTCGCCTCCTCCATGTAGCGATCGATCGCCCACCCCATCTCCTCGCTGGTGGCGCGACTGCCGGCCGGCGGCTTGGCCCCGGGGGTGTACTTGCCCGTGAGCACGCCCTGGGCGAGCGGCGACCAGACGATCTGCGAGATCCCGTCGGCGGCGCAGAGCTCGAACACCTCGGCCTCGGGCGCCCGCCAGATCATGTTGTACTGGGGCTGGGAGGAGACGAACTTGCGCGTTCCCGGAACCTCGAGCGCCGCCCTGATCTGCTCGGGCGTCCACTCGCTGAAGCCGATCTCGCGCACCTTGCCGGCCTCGACCACCTCGGTGAGCGCCTCCATCGTCTCCTCGATCGGCGTGCCGACGTCGAACCGGTGGCATTGGTAGAGGTCCACGTAGTCCGTCCGCAGCCGCTTCAGCGAGGCGTCGAGCTGCTTGTGGATCTGCTCGCGCGAGAGGCCCTTGTCGGTCTCCGACATCTGGAAGAAGACCTTGGTCGCGAGCACGTAGGAGTCTCGGTCGAAATCGGAGAGGATCTCCCCCCACGCGGCCTCTGCCGCGCCGGCGCCGTAGATGTTGGAAGTGTCGAAGAAGTTGATCCCGACGTCGAACGCCGCCCGGGTGCAGGCCTCGGTCTGGTCGCGCTCGACCCCGACCCCGTAGGTGAGCCAGGAGCCGAGCGAGATCTCAGAGACCTCGATGTCGCTGTCCCCCAGCCGCCGGTAGCGCACGCGCCGACTCTACCGCGGCGAGCGCGTCGGCCGGCGGCATAGGATGCGGGCCGGATGTATCACGCCCTGCTGTTCTTCCACGTCCTGTCGGGTTTCTTCATCTTCAGCGGGGTGGCGATCTACAGCGCCTTCGTCCTCGGCGCTCCCGTCAACCGCAGGGCGCGCCTTGTCGCGGAGATCCTCTGGGGGCTCGGCGGGGCCGGGACCCTCATCCTCGGGATCTGGCTGGCGCTCTACCTCGACGCCTACAAGATCTACGACGGGTGGATCATCGCCGCGGTCGTGCTCTGGGCGCTCGCCACCGGGACGGGGACGGAGACGAGCCGGGCGGTGCAGCCGAGCGCCGACGGCGGCCCGGTCGCGGTCGATTCCCGGGCGGCACTGATGCATTGGCTGCGGACCCTGTTCGTCGTCGCCCTGCTGGTCGTGATGGTCTACAAGCCGGGGTCGTGAGCGTGCCCGTCGCCGTCGTCCGCCCCGACAGCTGGAACATCGCCCTGTTCGTCCACCTGCTCGGCTCGATGCTGCTGGTGGGCACCCTCGCCCTCGCGGTGGTGGCCCTTCTCGCCGCGTGGCGAAACGGCAGCGAGGCGACGGTCCAGCTCGGGTTCCGGGCGCTCGCCTGGGTTGGCATCCCCGCCTGGGTGGTGATGTACGCAGGGGCGCTGTGGATCGAGCACAAGGAGGGCTACGACGATCACGGCGTCAGCTGGACCGACATCGGCCACAACACCGCCGAGCCGGGCCTGCTGCTTCTCCTGCTCGCGACCCTGCTCTCGGGCCTCGGCCTCCGCCGGGCCCGCCGCGGCGAGGGGGCCGGCGGCGTCGGCCGCGCCGCCACCATCCTGATCGCGATCTCCCTGGCCGCCTACCTGGTCGCGATCTGGGCGATGACGACGAAGCCGACCTAGACCGCCGCAGGCTCCGCCGCCGGCGGCGAGGGCGCCTCATCTCCCCGGGTGTTGTCGAGGTAGGCGAGCCGCCCGCCGACGGGGGCGGGATCAGGCGAGGTTCGCGCGGCGCGGGTAGACGATTTCGGGGTCGGTGAGGACGTTCACCAGCGCCGGCCTGCCGGAGGCGAACGCGCGCTCGAGCGCCGGGCGAAGCTCGTCGGGGGAGCGAACCAGCTCGCCGTGGCAGCCGAGGGCGGAGACGACCTCGTCGTAGCGGGTCTCGGGGCGAAGCTCGGCGGCGAGGGAGTAGCCGTAGAGGAACTTCATCGGGTGGTGCTCGAGCCCCCAGATCCCGTTGTTTCCCATCACCGCCACGATCGGGAGCCCGTGGCGGGCCATGGTGTCGAACTCCATCCCCGAGAAGCCGAAGGCGCCGTCGCCGAGCAGGAGGCAGACCTGGCGCTCCGGGTGGGCGAGCTTGGCGCCGATCGCCTGGCCGGGGCCGGCGCCGAGACAGCCATACGGCCCCGGGTCCATCCAGCAGCCGGGCTCCCAGGTCTCCATCACCCGCCCCGCGAAGCTGACGAAGTCGCCGCCGTCGCCGATCACGATCGCGTCCCGGTCGAGGAAGTCGAGCAGCTCGCGGTAGACCCTCATCGGGTGGAGCGGCGAGCGCCCGTCGTCGAGCATCCCCTGCTCCTCCGCCCGCTTCTCGGCCTCCACCCCGCGCAGGTGGGAGAGCCATCCGGCCGTGCGCGTCGCCTTGGCCGCAGCCTCTTCCCGGATCGCCGTCATGGTGGCGGCGATGTCGCCGACCAGGGCGAGATCGGGGCGGCGGCTGCGCTCGAGGCGGCTGGGGGCGAAGTCGAGCTGGATCAGCTTCGTCTCCTCCCCGAAGGAGCCGCCGAAGCCGAGGCGGAAATCGAGCGGGACCCCGATCACCAGGGCGACGTCGGCGGCCTTGAGGGCGGCGCCGCGCGCCCGACTGAAGAAGAGCTCGTGGTCGGGCGGCAGGCAGCCGCGGCCGAGCCCGTTGAGGAAGACGGGGATCCCGACCGCCTCGGCGAGCGCCCGCAGCTCCCCCTCCCCGTGGGCCCAGTAGAGATTGGTGCCGGCCATGATCGCGGGGCGCTCGGCGCCGGCGAGGAGGGCGGCCGCCTCCCCGGCGCGCTCGGCGGGAGCCGCGGGGACGGCGGGCGGATCGGGCGGCTCCCCCTCCGCCTCCGTGAAGACCACGTCCAGCGGGTAGTCGACGAAGGTGGGCCCGAGGGGGGGCGCGGCGGCGGCGTCGATCGCGGCGGCTGTGGCGGCCGGGATCTGGGCGGGGTCCTTGACGGTGGCCGCCGACTTCACGATTGGCGTGACGAACGGAAGGTGGTCGATCTCCTGGAGCGAGCCCGACCCCCATCGCATCTCGGGGGCCCGGCCACCGAGGGCGATCAGGGGAACGCCGTCTGCGTCGGCGGTCGCGATCGCGCTCATCCCGTTGGTCACCCCGCAGCCGGCTGTGAGGGCGCAGACTCCGGGGCTTCGGGTCGCCTTCGCCCAGCCGATCGCGGCAAACCCCGCCGACTGCTCGTGGCGAGTGTCGACCACCGCGATCCCCTCCTGCTTGCAGCCGTCGAAGATCGAGAACAAGTGCCCGCCGGAGAGCGCGAACAGCTTCGACACCCCGCGGGAGCGAAGCGCCCGCGCCACCAGCCGGCCCCCGTGGACGGCTCCGATGCCCTCGGCCCGCCCGGCTGGATCCCGCTCCCTCGTCGCCACGGGAGCGAGCCTAGCGCGGCCGCTTCGCCGCCGCCGCGGGGGCTCGCGGTCAGGGCTGACGCGAAAGCGCCCCTCGGCCAAGCGCTCCACCCGGGTGCCGAGCTCGCCGCAGGCGCTCCCCAGGCGCGCCGCGATCCACTCGGCGTCCGCACCCGCGGCCAGCCCGGTGCGGCAGAAATCGAGGCTCAGGCCCACCACCTCCAACTCCTCGTCCCCCCCACCCGGGCGCCAGATCGCGAGCACCCCGAGGTCGTTCCGCAGGACCGGGTCGACGCGATAGTCGTCGAGGGCGTCCCCAAGGTCCGGTAGCAGGGGCCCCCGCTCGCCCCACTCGATCCCGTGGAAGACGTGGGCGGAGTGCCCCGCGACGAGGTCCGCGCCCGCCCCCTGCAGCTCGGCGGCCACACGCCGCTGCCAGCGCGCGGGGGTGGCCGCCATGTTCGGTCCCCAGTGCGGGAAGGCGATGACGAGATCGCAACGCTCCTTCAGAGCGGCCAGCTCGTCCAGCACCCACGTCGGCGTCCCCCGGGCCAAATCGGAATAGGCGATCCCGTATGCCCCCGGGGCCGCCGCGTACTCCTCCGGGTGGTCGGAGACGCAGATCAGCCCCACCCGGTGCCCGGCTGCCCCCACCACGGCCGGCCGCCGCGCCTCCTCCGCCCCCCGTCCGGCGCCCGCGGCCGCGATCCCGGCTGCGGCCAACAGCTCGAGCGTGTCAGCGAGCGCCTCCTCCTCATAGTCGAGGGCGTGGTTGTTGGCGAGGGAGACGGCGCGGGCGCCGATCGCCTGGAGCGCCTCAACCGCCGACGGCGGCGCGCGGAAGAAGAAGGGCTTGCCCCGGATACGGCGGGTGGGCTGCCCGCGTCCGGAGAGACAGCACTCGAGGTTGCAGACCACCAGGTCGAGCGAGGAGCAGAGGGAGCGCACCTCCTCGCTCCACAGCTCCGCCGGCGGGACCTTCCGCACCGCCTCGGCCACGGCGCGGCCGAGCATCACGTCGCCCAATAGGCCGATCACTGCCACGCCCGGATTGTCGCTGGGCAGAGAGCGGGCGCGCGGAGCGCCGGCGGGGCCGCCTCAGCCGGGGAGGGTGTGCTTGCCGGGGGTCGCCGGGCGGCCGAGCCCGTCTCCGGGTCGGCGGCCCAAGCCGTCGCCCGGCCGGGGAGCGCGGCCGAGCCCGCCCGGGGTGGGGACACCAAACGGGTCGGCGACGTCGGCTCCGGGCCGAAGCGGATCGACCGCGACCGGAATCTGCGGCGCGTAGAGCTCGACGTTGCGGTCGAAGCCCCGCAGCTCGCGCTCGCCCCTGGCGACAACCTCGATCGTCTCCGAGAGCAGGGCGCGGGTGGCACCCGTGATCAGGACCGGGTCGCCGGTCTCACGAGTGACCGCCTCCACCCGGGAGGCGATGTTGACCGCGTCGCCGATCACGCTGAAGTTGAGCCGGCCCGCACCGCCGATCGATCCCACCACGACCTTGCCGGAGTTGACCCCGATCCCAACCTCGAAGTCGCCGGGCCGGCGGCTGTTGACGGTGCGGGCGATCTCGACCGCGCACTGGACCGCGCGGTCGGCGTGATTGGCCGTCCGGTTCGGCGCTCCGAACACCGCCAGCAGACCGTCGCCGATGAACTGGTCGACGTGCCCCTGGTGGCGGTTGACGATCGGGACGACGCACTCGAACAGCTCGTTGAGCCGGGCGACGATCTCCGGCGCCTCCGCCTTGGCGGCGGCCTGGGTGAAGTTCTGGACGTCGCAGAAGAGCAGCGACACCTCCATGTAGTGGCCGTCGGGGACGAAGTCCTCGCTGATGATGTGACGCGCTACCTCCTCATCGAGGTAGGCGCCGAAGGCGCGGCGGAGGCGTTCGCGCTCGGCGAGCCCGTCGACCATCTGGTTGAAGGCCGAGGAGAGCTCGCCGAACTCGTCGGCGGTGGTGACCGGGACGTGCTCCTCGAAGCGGCCCTGGCGGATTCGCTCGGTGGCCGCCTCGAGGTCCTCGATCGGCCGCAGGATCGAGCGCGCGAGCAGCACGGTCAGCTCGAAGCTGACGGTGAACGCCACCGTGAGCGCGATCAGCACGTCCACGCCGAGCGCCTCGGAGCCGCCCCCATCGGAGGTGAGCGCGGCGACGGTCATGCCGGTGATCACGTTGATCAGCGGCAGGCTCGCCAGCAGCTTCACCCTCAGGGGCAGGGTCGGCCGGTCGATCCGGACCGGGGTCTCGAGGGCGGCGTTGATGTCGAACAGGACCGGCCGCATCCCGATCTCGAGCGCCAGGTAGTGCAGGATCGCCGCGTAGCCGATCGTGACCAAGCCCGCGAACAGGATCGGGAAGAAGGCGAGCCAGGTGACGTCGAGGATGATCACCGACGCGATCGCGACCGGCACGGTGACGAGGATCGGGAAGTAGAAGTCGCGCCGGATCAGCTCAAGCGGCAGGTTGACCGCGGTCCGCCACGCCAGGGCGGTGTCGTCGGCGTCGCGGCTGCCTGCGATCCAGCGGCTGAGGGGCCGCAGCCGCTTGTAGATCCGGCTCAGGACCGAGAACATCGACAGCGCGGTGAGGGCGAGCGTGATCGCCAGGATCAGGAGGAAGTCGCCGGGGGCGGCGTTGTAGTAGAAGCTGAACAGGGCGACCGCGCCGGTCGCCACGATGAACGCGGTCTGGAGCTCGGCGGTGATGAAGACGGCCGGGTACCGGGAGCCGAGCCGCCGATAGAGCCAGGTCAGCGGTCGTGCCATCGGTATCTGATTGTGACGGGGGCGGCGGCCGGGCGCGAGCCCGAGGCGCACGACGTCGCTGCGGGAGCGGGCCGGCGTCTAGAGCGAGCCGACGGCGTCGGCGATCGGCGTCTCGCCCGAGAGCAGGTCGAAGGCCTTGCCGATCGTGTTGTCGGCGACCAGGACCTCGGCGAGGACCGCGGCGACGTCGTCGCGCGAGATACTCCCGCCCCGCTCGAGTCGGGGCGCCACCTCGACCAGGCCGGTACCGGGTTCGTCGGTGAGGCGGCCGGGGCGGACGATCGTGTAATCGAGGCCGCTGGCGGCGAGGGCGCCGTCGGCCTCCGACTTCGCCTCGTGGTAGGGGCGCATCTGCTCGGACCAGCCGCTCGGGTCGGTGCCCGCCCCGATCGCGCTCACCATCACGTACCGCGAGATCCCGTTCGCCTTGGCGGCGTCGATCAGCTTCACCGCCCCGCCGTAGTCGACCGTCCGCTTGCGGGCGGGGCCGCTGCCGGGACCGGCGCCAGCCGCGAACACGACCGCGTCGGCGCCGACCACGTCCTTGGTGATCTCGGGCTCGCGCTCGAGGTCGACGATCAGGGCGGCGGCGCCGGCCGCCTCGACGTCGCGGACGTGGTCGCGGTTTCGGATCAGGCCCCGGACCGCGTCGCCGCGCTCCGCGAGCAGCGCCTCGAGCCTCAGCGCGATCTTCCCGTGCCCGCCGACTACGACGACGTCCATCGGCCCGAGCCTACCGCGTCGCCACCGCCGAGCTCCCAGGGCCGTCCGGCGCCCGCGGCTCGCCGGACTACCATCGAGGCGGCCCGGGTGGACAAACTGGCAAAGTCAGCGGCCTTAAAAGCTGCTGCTCGCAAGAGCTGTGCGGGTTCGAATCCCGCCCCGGGCACTCGCCGATTACGGTTGGGGCCCTGAATTTGCCCACTTTCCGGCTTTAGCCGGGCTTGTGTCGCCAGGGTTAAGTTGCGTGAAGACGCAACACCACCGTTGCTACGGTGTTCTCTGAGGAGAGGTTCCCGGCGTCGCTCGGGCTTCTCGTCCACTACTTCACTCCTGTGGAGGCCTCGGCACTTACACACCCACAGCGACGCGGGCTCTTCGCCCGGCGCTCGCCGTTGCTGAAGTTCCAGGACGACGCTCAGCTCGTCGCCCTCACCCGGAAGGGGCACCAGCACGCCTTCGAGACGCTCGTCGAGCGCTACCAATCACGGCTGCTCGGCTTCTGCAGGCAGATGCTCGGCTCGACCGAGGACGCCGAGGACGTGCTCCAGGAGGTGTTCGTGGCGGCCTACAACGCGATGGTCGCCGACGAGCGCCCGATCGCCGTTCGCCCCTGGCTCTATCGGATCGCCCGTAATCGCAGCCTCAACCATCTCCGCAAGCCCGTCGCGGACGGGCAGGACACGATGGACGACCGCCCCCACATGAACGGGATCACGACGCTCGAGCGGGTACAGAGCCGCGAGGACTTCAAAAACCTGGTCTGCGACGTCGGCAAGCTGCCGGAGACCCAGCGCACCGCGCTGCTGTTGCGCGAGATGGACGCGCTCAGCTATGAGGAGATCGCCCAAGCGATGGAAACCACCGTCCCAGGCGTCAAGAGCCTTCTCGTCAGGGCCAGGATCGCGCTCGCCGAGTCCAGCCAGGCGCGTCAGCTCACCTGCGACGAGGTCCGAGTGAAGCTGGCCGAGGCCGCGGAGGGCCTCGCGAAGGCCGATGGACCGGTGCGCCGTCACGTCAAGGACTGCGAGCCCTGCCGCGAATTCCGCTCCCAGCTTCGCTCCGACGCCAAGGTCCTGGCCGCGCTCTTTCCCGTCGGGCCGCTCTTCGCCCTCAAGTCGGCGATCGTCGCGAAGGTCTCAGGTCTGTTCGGCGGGGGCACGAGCGCGGGCGGTGGGACGGGCGCCGCGGGCGCGGGCGCCGCCGGTACGGGCGCGGCGGGCG
>JBKPIY010000029.1:0-40630 GCA_046730475.1 Actinomycetota bacterium | reverse complement strand
CCCCCCGAGACCCGCTAGCCCCGGCTACCGGCCTGGTAGCCGGGGCTAGCGGGGGTACGAAGGGGATACCCCTGGGCGCGAGCCGCTGCCGGCTCGTGGTGGGCGCCGGCCTGATCTGCGCCGCGGCCACCGTCTTCTTCGGCGTCATCCCCTCGCCCCTGGTCGACTGGGCCTCCCACGCCGGCGCCTCGATCTTCTAGGCACACGAAACCACGCGGGGCTAAGCTCGACGAGATGAGCGCCGCCGTCGTCAGAGTCGCCGCGGTCCAGGCGACGCCCGTGATCCTCGACGCCGAGGCGACGGTGGAGAAGGCGGTCGGCCTGCTCGAGCAGGCGAGCCGCGACCGGGTCGAGCTCGCGGTGTTCCCCGAGACCTTCGTCCCGCTCTATCCGTCGAACGCATGGGGGAAGGCGGCGGCGGGGTTCTCGGGCTTCGACGAGCTCTGGGAGCGGCTGTGGGAGAACTCCGTCGACGTCCCGGGCCCGCTCGTCGACCGGCTCTGCGAGGCCTGCCGCCGGCTCGGGATCGTCTGCGGGATCGGGGTGAACGAGCGCGAGCGGGAGCGGTCGGGCACGCTCTACAACGCCCTCCTGGTGATCGGCCCCGATGGCCTCCTCAGCCGCCACCGCAAGCTGATGCCGACGATGCAGGAGCGCCTCTTCCATGGAATCGGCGCCGGCGACGACCTCGCGGTCGTGGAGACGCCCGCCGGCCGGGTTGGGGGCCTGATCTGCTGGGAGAACATGATGCCGGTGGCCCGCTACGCGGTCTATCGCCACCGCCCCGAGATCTGGATCGCCCCGACCGCCGACGACTCGGACGGGTGGCTGGCCACTGTCCGTCACATCGCCCTCGAGGCGGGCGCCTTCGTCGTCTCGGTCCCGCAGTACATCCCGGCATCGGCCTTCCCGGAGGACTTCCCTGCCGAGCTCCCGGAGGGCGGGGAGGCGCTCGGCCGGGGCGGCGCCGCAATCATCGAGCCGGTCGACGGCGAGGTGATCGCCGGGCCCGTCTACGACCAGGAGGCGATGGTGGTCGCGGAGTGCGATCTGCGCGCCTGCCTGCACGCCAAGCGCTGGTTCGATCCGGTGGGCCACTACGGCCGCGAGGACGTCCTCCTGCCGGTGCTTGACGGGAGCCTCTCCGCGGGAGCCGAAGCCGGCATCCCCCGAGGGGCGACGACCGCGGCCGGCGAAGACCCCGACTGACCTGGGGGTCCTGCTCACAGTCGTGACCGTCGCCCTCGCCGCCGGGGCGGGAATCGTCGCCGAGCGCCGGTGGCGCGAGCGCGCCGCCAGGGCGGCGCGGGCGGCGATGGTCGCCGCCCTGTACACGCTGCTTCCGTTCGTCACCTTCTTCAACCTGGCCCGGCTCGAGCTGAACGCCGACGTCGGCATCGGGATCGTGCTCGGCTACGTGGCCCTCGCGATCTCTACCGGGCTTGCGCTCCTCACCGCTCGCCGGCTCCACCTAAGCCAGCCCCGCACCGGGGCGGTACTCAACTCCACCCTGATCGCCAACACCGGATACCTCGGCTACCCGCTGTGCGCGGCGTTCCTCGGCTTCGACAGCCTTGGCCAGGCGGTCGCCTACGACGTCCTGGTGGCGGGCCCGCTGCTCTTCCTGGGCGCCTTCGGGGTCGGGGCCGCGTACGGGGAGCGGGCCGGCCAGGGCCCCCGGGAGCGCCTTCGCGCGTTCTTCACCCGCAACCCTCCCCTGCTCGCGGCGATCGCCGCGCTCCTCGCCCCCGACACCCTCGCCCCCGACGCCCTCCTCGACGCCTCCCGCGCCGCCGTGATCGCGCTGCTGCCACTCGGCTTCTTCGTGGTCGGCGCCACCGTCGCCGAGGAGAGCGACGAGGGGTTCCTGCATGCGGGAGCGCGGCTTCGGGCTCCGCTGGCGGCGTCGGCGGTGCTGCGCCTGGCGGTCGCCCCCGGGCTTCTTTACCTGATCGCGCTGCCGCTGATCGACCTCCCCGACCCCTACCTGCTGCTCGCGGCGATGCCCTGCGGGATCAACACCCTGCTCGTATCCCACGTCTACGGGCTCGACACGAGGCTGGCCGCGGGGGCGGTCGCGCTGACCACGGCGATCGCGGTCGCGGTGGCGGTGGGCGCCGCCGCGATCGGGCTCTAGCCGTAGCTACCGACGACGTTGTTTCAGCGCGCGCATCTGAGCCGCGGCCGGGCTCGCCGGCGGCGGCGCCATCGGCGCCGGACACTACGATGGCCGTAATGCGCTACCCGGTGGAGGCATTCACGGAGGAGGAGCGGCGGCTCCTCGCCCCCCACGTCACCAACCTCGACCGGCCCGTCTTCGCGCTGGTCAACCTCCCGGAGACGATCAAGGGGGCGCTGTTCGCGCGCTACTCCCGCTACCCGGGAACGCTCCGCCGCCTCTACCTCGAGGAGTTCGCGGCCGATGTCCCCGACGGGGGGCGCCCGTTCGAGGGCCAGGAGGGGGAGCGGGCGGCGGGCCTGTACGAGCGCGTGTTCATGGGCTACGGCGACGACTCGATCGCCCAGGTGGGGGGTGCACACGTCGCCTGCGAGTGGGTCTCGAACGTGCTCACCAAGATCCTGCAGCGGGGGCGCCTCGCCGCCTACCTGGAGCAGTCGACCCGCTACATCCCCTACGATCGCCCGCTACCCGAGTCGGCGGGCGGCGGCCACCGCTTCTACCGCGACCCCGAGCTCGGCCCCGAGTACGAGGCGGCGATGGAGGAGCTGTTCTCGATCTACTCCACCTCCCTCGAGCGGGTGCGGGCTTGGGCTGCCGGGCGCTGGCCGCGGGGCGAGGAGCCCGAGGCGGCGTGGGAGCGATCGATCCGGGCGAAGACGCTCGATCTCCTCCGAGGACTGCTCCCGGCAGCCACCCTCAGCCACGTCGGGATCTTCGCCACCGGCCAGGCCTACGAGCAGCTCCTGCTGCGGATGATGGCCTCGCCCCTGCCCGAGGCCCGCGGCTTCGCCGGCATGATCCTCGCCGAGCTGAAGAAGGTGATGCCGAGCTTCGTCGCCAGGGTGGATCGCCCGGACCGCGGCGGCGAGTGGATCTCCTACCTGGAGCGCCGGCGGGATGCCGCCGAGAGCGCGGTGGCGCGCTTCGGCCTCGACCGGGCCGAGCCTACGGACGCCCCCTCGGTCGAGCTCCTGCGCGTGGACGGGTCCGAGGACGAGCTGCTGGCGGCGTCGCTGTTCGAGGCGTCGGCCGGGTCGGAGCGCGAGGTGCTCGACCGGGTCGGCGCGCTCCCGCCCGACGAGCGCGCCGAGGAGATCGGGCGGCTCGCTGGGGAGCGCGTCAACCGTCGCCACCGTCCGGGCCGCGGCTGGGAGGCGGTCCGCTACCGATTCGAGATCGTCTCGGACTACGGAGGGTTCCGCGACCTCCAGCGGCACCGGATGCTCACCTGCCAGTGGCAGCGTCACACCCCCGACCTCGGCGCCGGCGTCCCCGACGAGGCCCGGGAGGCCGGCGTCGGCGATCAATACGACCGCGCCCTGGCGCTCTCGCGCGAGGAGTACGAGCGCCTCGAGGTCGCGGGGCGCCGCGACGCCGCCCCCTATGCCCTCTGCCTCGGCTATCGGATCCGCTACATCCTGGACCTGAACGCGCGCGAGGCAATGCACCTGATCGAGCTCCGGTCAGGCCGCGAGGGCCACCCGACTTATCGCGCCGTGGCCCAGGCGATGCACGAGCGGATCGCCTCGGTGCACCCGGCGATCGCCGCGGCGATGACCCACGTCGACGAGTCGCGGGAGCCCCGCCTGGAGCGGATCATGAGCGAGATCCGCACCCACCGAAAGCGCGTCGCCTGCGAGCGCGAGCCGGCCGCCAGCGACGCCCCGCCCGGCGTCAGCGCCCTCGGCTGAGCCGGCCGCAGCCGCGCACCTTGTTGACTTGGTGTCAGTAGAGTGATCCCGGGATGGACTCCGGCCGTATCGCCGACTGATGGGCAGATTCCGGACCGTCACGGGGGCCGCCCTCGTCCTGGCGCTCCTGGTCCTGCCGACGGCGATCTCAGCCGGCCAGTCCGCGCCGACGGACTCGAGCTCCACCGACCCCGCGACGGGGACCACGACGGGCGCCACCCCCGCTTCGAACCCACCGGCGACCGCGGGTGACCCGGCCCAGGGCGCGGCCGGCGGCGAACCCACCGGCGGCGAGGGCTCGGGCGGTGACCCGCTCGCCGACCCCACTCAGGGCAGCGGGGCCACCGCCGGCGCGTCCACGGCCACGATCGCCACCGCGTCCGGCCCGAGGCGCGCGTCGACACCCCGGCGGGCGGGGGCCAAGGCCGCCTCCGACCCGAGCGTCTCGATCGAAGACTTCTTCTTCTCGCCCTCGACGGTGAAGGTGCACGTCGGCGACACGGTCGGGTGGATCAACCGCGGCAAGGCGCCCCACTCGGCGACCGCGAACGACGGCAGCTTCGACACCGGTGTCCTCAAGCCCGGCCAGAGCCGCTCCCACACCTTCAGACAGGCGGGCACCTTCACGTACTTCTGCACCGTCCACCCGAACATGCACGGGACCGTCATCGTTCTCGCGGCCTCCGGCGGGGGGGCCGGGGGTGGCGGGGGCGGCGGCTCGGGCTCGGGAGGGACCGGGGCGGCCGCGGCCTCCTCCCCCGGTGGGGGCGGCTCGAGCGCGACTCTGCCCATGACCGGCTTCGACCTCCCCCTCGTGATCGGGGTCGGCCTGTTGCTGGTGATCGCCGGCCTCTCGCTGCGGCTCGGCGACCTCGTCCGGCCACGGTAGGGACGCGCGCGCTCCTCCCCGCGGCCGCAAGGCATCGAGCGGAGCGCGGGAATAACGTGAGCGCGGTGCTCCATCACGTCTCCATCGAGCTGCCGCCGGCCGAGGCGGAGCGGATGATCGAGTTCTGGCGGCTGCTCGGGTTCGAGGAGCTGGAGGCGCCGGAGCGGATCCGCAGGTACGTGCGCTGGGTCGAGCGCGAAGGAACCCAGATTCACCTGATCCTCACAGACGCCGCCACGGTGCCTGCCCTGGGGCACCCGGCGGTGGTGGCGCCGGACTGGAAGGACGCCGTCAACCGGCTCCGCGAGGCGGGGTTCGAGTTCGAGGAGTCGGATCGCTTGTGGGGGGAGCCGCGCGGGTTCGCAATCGCCCCCGGCGGTCACCGGGTCGAGGTGATGGCGGCGCCGCCTCCCGCCGGCACGGGCGGTTGAGCGAGCCTCAGCCCCGGCGCTTGCGCTTCTTGCGACGCTCTTCCCGGGTTGGGCCGCCGGGGCTGACCGGGGGAGGCTCCGGACTCGGCGTCGGTCGGGGCTCGGGCTTGCCCCAGCCGACCGGCTCTCCTCCGCCGGTGGGCTCGCCCTCGGGGAGGGGGCGCTCGGAGATCTCGCGGCCGCTGCCCTCGAGGGTGGCGTCGTCGGGGAGCGGCTGGCCCGGACGCGGCCAGGGGACCGCGACCCCGGCGTCCCAGGCGGGAGGCCGGCCACCGGGCCAGCGGTCGACCAGGATCAGGCCGAGGGCGGCGAACCAGAGCGCCAGGCCGACGATGCCGAACGGAAGCAGGATCAGCGAGGCGCCGAGCGCCATCCCCAGGGTCGCCCAGAATCGGGTGAGGAGGCCGGTGCGCATCGCCCACAGCGGCGTGTAGATCATCGCCGCCACCAGAGAGAGGATGCCGGGGAGGGCGATCCCGTTGCCCGCCTTCAGGGTGCTCGAGTCGTCTATCAGGTTGCTGGCGAGGTCGTCGCTGGCGTTGGTGGCCGCCTGCGCCGCCGTCGTCGCGGTGGCGGTAGTGGTCGTGGTGGTGCTGGTGGTGCCGGTGCTCGTGGTCGCGGTGGTGGTCGCCGCCGTGGTCGTCGGGTTGGTCTGGGGCGCGGCCCCCGAGGCAGGAGCCTTCGCCGCGCCTCCCCCCCGAGTCCCCTGCTGCTGCCTGAACTTCGCCTCGGCCTCGCGCTCGACCGCCGCCTTCTGCGCGACGAACTTGTCGGCGGTGTCCTTGAGACCGTTCGACACCACCACCCCGCGAGCGGCGAGCAGGATCGGGCCGGCGAAAATCAGGACCACGATCCATCGGCGAACCTGAGGTGCCCGGGCGGCGGCCGCCGTGAACAGGAAGTAGAGCGGGAATATGAACATCAGCAGGGCAATCGCCTGGAGTACGGACGCGGTGATGAACGAGCCGGAGTGCTGGTGGAAATGGGCGAGCTGCTCGGCGTCCGTGCCCCCGGAGCTCCCCGCCGACTGCTGGACGAAGATCGAGGCCAAGAACACCAGGACCCCGAGGAGTGCGGTCATCCCCGCCGGGACCGACAGGCGCCTCTCGCGCTCGAGCACGGCCTCTTTGCTGGTCGGGTTCATGGTCGAGGGTCCACGATGCGGGTGGGCCGGCGGCGGGCGCGCGTATCTTAGGCGCCGTGGCCCTCTACGCCGTCAGCGCCATCGGCACGGACCGGCCCGGGATCGTGGCCGCGATCAGCCGGGAGCTGCTCGCGCTCGAGGGGAACGTCGAGGACTCGCAGATGTCGATCCTGCGCGGCCACTTCGCGGTGATGCTGATCGTGGCGCTGCCGGACGGGGATGGGCCGGGCGCCTCCGAGCTGGAGCGGCGAATGGAGTCAGTGCGCGACGAGCTGGGCCTCGACGGGATCGCCGTCAGCGCCGTTGAGAGCGCCCCCGGGGCGAGTGAGCCCACCCACGTCCTCAGCGTCTACGGCGCCGATCACCCGGGGATCGTCCACGCCGTCTCCTCGGCGCTCGCCGAGCGCGGGATCAGCATCACCGGGCTGGAAACCCGCGTCGGGGGCGGGGGCGGATCGCCTATCTACGTGATGCTGATGGAGATCGCCGCAGGGCACGCCGACGTCGCCGAGCTCGAGCGGTCGCTGGACGCGATAGGCGCGCGCGAGGGCCTGGACGTGAGCCTGCGCGAGCTCACCGTCGACGCCCTCTAGCCCACCGGACCCTTCCCTCATCCCGATGCCCGCCCGCGACATCCTCCTCTACCCGGATCGTCGCCTGAAGCAGGTGGCGGCGCCGGCCCAGGCCTCCGAAGCCGACCGGATCGGGCGCGACCTGCTCGAGACGATGCGCTTTCACCCCGGGTGCGTCGGGCTCGCCGCGCCCCAGATCGGAGAGCTCGTCCGCGTGGTCGTCGTCGACGTCAGCGAGCACCCCAAGGCCGACACCTCGAACGGGGAGCTGGTCCTCGCCAACCCGCGCCTCGTCTGGGCGCGGGGCGGCGAGGTGGCGCGGGAGGGCTGCCTCTCGATCCCCGAGGTCACCGCGAACGTGAGGCGGGCGACCCGGATCGAGGTCGAGCACGCCGCGGGGAGGATCGCGTGCGAGGGGTTCGAGGCCCGTTGCGTCCTCCACGAGCTCGATCACCTGGACGGGATCCTCTTCCTCGACCGGGTCGAGTCCCTGGTCGACGATGTCTTCCGGCGCAAGCGCTACGCGGATGCGACCCCGGCCGAGCGAGCTCAGCCGCGGTCGGAGAAGTAGAAGTCAGGAAGGGCGCCCTCGATCACCTCGGCGGTCATGCGTTGCGCAACTTCCAGGTTTCCCGTCCGCACCGCGATGTCGTCGAGGGTGACGATCCCGACCAGCGACCCGCCGTCGACCACCGGCAGGCGGCGCACCCGGTGGCGGACCATCAGCGCGGCCGCCTCCTCCAGGTCCATCTCGGGCTCGCCCGCGATCAGGGGCCTGGAAGCGTGAGCGTCGGCGGGCTCCGCCAGGCCGCGCTCCTCGGCCGCCACCCGGACCGCGACGTCGCGGTCCGTGATCATCGCCGTCGGGCCCCCCTCGGGGTCGCAGATCACAACCGAGCCCACGCCGCGGTCTCGCATCAGCCGCGCCACCTCCCCCACCGCGGTCGTCTCCTCGGCGGTGACGACGCCCGCGGTCATGATCTCCCGCAGCTTCATGCCGTGAGGCTACATCGGCCCGAGGGCTGCGCGTAGCATCGCGGCCGATGCCCCTGCTCTCGCGCCAGCGCGGCCCGATCGCCGTGTACGGGGCGACCGGATACACCGGGCGCCTGGTCGCCGCCGAGCTGGCCTCAGCGAAGGCGGACATCGTCATCTCGGGACGGGATCGAGGCAAGCTCGACGCCCTCGCGGCGGAGCTCGAGCGCCCCGCCTCGGTGAAGCCTGCCTCCCTCGACGACCCCGACTCGCTGCGGGCGCTGCTGGGCGACTGCGCGGCGGTGATCGACTGCGCGGGGCCGTTCGCGCTCCACGGCGAACCCGTTGTGCGGGCGGCGGTCGGCACCTCGACGCCCTACCTCGACACCACCGGCGAGCAGCCCTACATGCGGATGCTTTTCGACAGCTACGGCCTCGAGGCCGAGCGCGCCGAGATGGCGGTGATCCCGGCGATGGGGATGGACTTCGCCCCGGGCGACATGATCGCCTCGCTCACCGCCCAGGGGATGGGCGAGGTCGACGAGGTGACGATCGCCTACTCGCTCTCGGGGTTCAGCTACGGTGGAGGCGGCGCCACCCGGGGGACGCTCCTGTCGGTGATGGAGATCCTCAAGGGGGGAGACGTCGAGTGGCGAAAGCTCCAGTGGGGGCCCGCCCCCCGGAGCCTCGCCGCCGGGAGCTTCGACTTCCCCGAGCCGATCGGTCGCCAGCGGATGGCCCGCTACCCCGCGGGCGAACAGGTCACGGTCCCGCGCCACATCGCGACCCGGCGGGTGCGGACGCTGATCACCGCATCGACGGTGGCGCCGCATCCCGCCCTGGCCCCGGTCGCTGGGCTCCTGTCGCGGCCGGCTGGCGTCCTGGTGCGGACGCCGGCGAGGCGGCTGCTGCAGGCGCTCGTCTCCCGCCTTCCCGAGGGACCGACGCCGGACGCGAGGAAGCAGTCGCGCTGGACGATCGTGTGCGAGGTCCGACGGGGGCGGACCGTGCGGCGCGGGAGGATCGAGGGCGCCGACGTCTACGGCCTCACCGGGGCGCTGGTCGCAAAGGGGGCGGTGATCGCCGCCCGCGGCGGGATCCCCCGGGCCGGAGCGCTCGCTCCCTCGCAGGCGTTTGATCCGGTCTCGTTCCTGGCCGACCTCGACCGCTTCGCGGTGTCCTGGGAGCTCCAGGACCCGCGCGAGGTCGACCCCGCGGACGGCTGACGATGGCGACCCGGCACCGGCGTAGGCCGGCGGTCAGCCTCGAGGCGGGCGCCAGGCCCGGCGCCCCTCGCTGCCCGGCGTGTGAGCGCCCCCTGTTCGCCTGGATCGAGACAGCCGGGTGGGGCCCCGGCGAGGACCAGGTGATCGACCGGTGCGAGAACTGCGGCCTGGTGGTCGCCGGCGGCGACGTTCCCTCGCCCGAGGCGGCGGTTGAGCGGCTCCTCGGCGGCGCCCGGACCGCGGGCGCGGTCCGGATCCGGGCCGCCAACCCCGCCAGCCTCCAGGCCTGGCTCGGCGCCGAGAACTGGGCGGCGCTTCGCCCGGGCGACCCGGGAGTCGGGCTCACCCCGAAGGCGGCGAGGCTCCTGTTCGGTCGGGCTGGGGTCGAGGTCCGACGGGTTCGCCATCTCGCCGCCCCCGGGATCGCGTCGATGTGGCAGACCCTCCTCAACATGCTCACCTTCCACCGCGACTTCGCCACCGAGGCCGCGTCGGGGCGGCTGCGCCCCGGAGCCGGCCGGGGGCGCGGCGCCTTCGCGATCGACGCCCTCGTCACCGTCCTCGCCGCCGTCCCGACCGCCCTGGTCGCCGTCGTCCTCGAGGGCGGCGCGATCCTCGCCCGCCGTGGAGGGGTGATCGAGATCGCCGCCTACCGCCCCTGGCCGGCGGCGAGCAGCTCCTGAGCGGCGGCGGCCACCTCGGCCGGGGCGGCGAGGTGGGGCGGCGCCGGTCCCTTCGCGATCCCCGTCCCGTCCAGCCGGCGCAACTCGGAGCGCCGGAGGCGGCCGGCCAGGGTGATCGCCGCCTCCGCGATCAGGGACGGGGTCACCGCCGAGATCGCGATCACGGACGGGCGCGCCGCCGAGCCGAAGCGGCTGAGGGGCATCGACCAGCCGGCGGTAGCCCCGATCTCGGCAAGCACGATCCGGGGCGCCCTGCGCGCCGGAGCGGTCAGCTCCGGGGGGAGCCGCTCCGCCCCCGGGCCGAGGGCGGGGAGGCCGCCGGAGAGGTAGAGGTCGACCACCCCGGCCACCCCGCCCTCGGCGAGGGCGCGCTCGAACCGGCGGCGATCGGCCGACAGCGCCTCGGTCGCCCCCGGCACGAGCCCGAGAAGCGGCGGCTCGAGCAGGAGGGCCCCCGCCACGAGCTCGGGTCGGCGGATCATCAGATCGAGGGCGATCACGGCTCCGATTCCCGCCCCGCAGACGGCCGCGGGGGCGGCGACCGCCGCGTCGATCACGACGGCCGCGTCCTCGCTCTGCTCCTCGATCGTCGTCCGCAGATAGCCCTCCGGGGCGCTGGACGCGCCCCACCCGCGGCGGTCGTAGGAGATCGCGCGGGCCCGGTTCGAGAGTGCGTCCAGCACCGGCTCCCACACGGCCGCCGCTGTCCCGGTCTCGTGGATCAGGGCGATTGCGGCCCCCTCCCCGCGCTCGCTCCAGGCGAGCTCTACCCCGCGCGCCTCGAGTGCCGGCATCGTGGGGGCTGGTCTAAGCCCTGGTCCAGAGTCGCTGGATCAGGGGGAGGGCGAGGGCGCGGGGCGCGTGCTGGCCGGCGAGGGCGCCGGCCCGGTTGAGCGCCCCGGGCACCACCACCCGCTTTCCGGCTTCGGCGCCCTCGAGTGCCTGACGAGCGACGTCGGCCGCCGACGTCCAGAGCATGTCGGGGGTCCGCCCCTCGACGTCGCCGAAGCCCGCCACCTCCCCGAACTCGGTCCGGACCGGGCCGGGGCAGACCGCGGTCACGCTCACCCCGGTCCCGGCGAGTTCGGTGCGGATCGCCTCGCTGAAGGAGAGGACGAACGCCTTGCTGGCGGCGTAGGTGGCCGAGCCTGGGAGCGGCTGGAAGGAGGCGGTGGAGGCGATGTTGATCAGGCAGCCGCCCCCTCGCCGGACCATTCCCTGGAGGAAGCGCCCGCTGAGCTCGACAACCGCCTCGACGTTGACCCGCACCATCTCGACCTGGCGGTCGGGGTCGCTTCGCGCAAAGTCGCCGCGATAGCCGAAGCCGGCGTTGTTGACGAGCACCTCGACCGTCCGGCCGGCGCTTCGCACCTCCTCGACCATCCGGGCGCGGTCGGCGGAGTCGCCGAGGTCGGCAGCGATCACCGCGGCGCCGGTGCCGATCTCATTGGTGATCTCGGCGGCGAGGCTGCGCAGCCGCTCTTCGCGGCGCGCCACCAGGGTGAGGTGATGGCCGCGGCGGGCGAGCTCGCGGGCGATCGCGGCGCCGATCCCCGAGGACGCCCCGGTGATCAGAGAGGTGCCGCCGTCCGCGGGCTCGGGCAGCGCCACCGGCGCTTCCTCTAGGCGAGCCCCTCGCGGGCCTCGCGGACGAGGGTGACCGCCTCTGGAAACACGATCCGGATCGCGTCCCGGACTTGGACCGCCTGCTCATCGCTCGTCCCGGTGAGGTCGAGCCGGTTGATCGCCGCCACCGTCATATCGACGGCGAGCTTGATCGCGTTGTCGGCCCAGGCGACCTTCTGGGCTCCCTGCATCTGCTCGGCGAGCTCCTCCATCCGCCGGCGCATCTCCTCGGGGTCACCGAACAGGCCTCCGAATCCTCCAGCTTCCATTCAGTCGATGATAGGGCCCGACCCCCGCCGAGGCGGGCGCGGAGGGGGTGCGGCTCTCGGCGCCCTCCCGTCACATCCGCGAACCATCGGTGGCGCCCGATCCTCGAGCCTGTCGGCCATGCGCACACGGGAGGGGGGAGCAGCGTCGGTGGAACACGTGGCCCTGGCGGCGCTGGTGGCGGCGCTGATCGCGCTCGCGATCGCCGCGATCGCCGCCGATCCGCCGGCGCGCTCGGCTCGCTTGCTCGGCTCGGAGCTCGCCAGGCGAATCGCGTGCTCGCCCCGCCACCCGGTCCCCTGCGGCCGCAACCCGCTGGCGCTCGCGTACGGCTTTCCCCTCGGAAAGCTCGTTCGCTACCTCGCCCCTGTGCCGGCCACGGCGCTCGGGCCCGGCGGCCTCCCCCTGCTCCCGGTCGACTTCCGCTACTGCCGCCGCGAAAGCTGCGCTCGGCCCGGACCGGATCCGGGGCTGACGGCCTCGCGCCGCCGGGTGACGGAGTTCACCGCGGTCGCCGACGGCCGCCTGGGGGACGGCGATGTGGTGGTGACCTACTGGCTCTACCGCCCGACGCTGGGATGGCAGCACCTCACCCGGCGGGCGGGCGACGCCCAGGTGGCAGCTGCCTCGTCCCTGCGCCTGGACCTCGAGGACGACCCGGCGCTGGTCCCGCTGGAGACGCTCCCGGGCCGCGATCACTACCCCTTCCCCGCGACCGAGGAGCCACCCTGGCGCTGGCGCGTGCGCTCGGTGGCCGCCGGCGGATGAGCGGCCACCGCGCCCAGACGCCGGGGGGAAGTCGACCTATCCGGCGGCGTCGGCCTCGCGCTCGGCCCGGTTGATCAGCCCTCGCCAGTCGGTGGTGCGGAAGACGAAGGCGAGGGCGATGAACCCGAGCAGAGCCGTCCAAGCGGCGGTCGCGATCTGCTGGCCGACCGAGTAGGAGAGGACCGCCGCCCGCGAGGGGCCGGACAGGGTGGCGACCAGGAGCGCCTGCTGGGCCCCGGCCCCGCCCGGGGTGAAGGGGAGCACCGTGGACAGCGACTGCACGCTCATCACCAGCATCACGTTCGAGAACGAGCCCCCGATGTGGAAGGCTTCGAGGAAGAACCAGAACGAGGCGAACCGGGCGAGCCACCCGATCCCCTGCCACACGGCGACCTCCCGCAGGTAGCGGCGGAAGTCGGTCAACACCACCACGCCCTGCTTGACCCGGTCCCAGAACTCCTCCGCGCGCCGGGCGAGGACGGCGAACAGGATCACCAATCCGATCCCGAGCACGGTGATCGTGAACAGGAGCAGGCTCGGGTGCTCGGCCCAGAAGGCGATGTCGAAGGCCGGCAGGTTGGGGAGCCGCGGCGCCGCGGGCAACAGACCCTGGGTGATCGCGTACAGCAGCACCAGGACCCCGACGGTGGTGTCGAACACCGACTGAACGAAGAACGAAGAGGTGATCGCGGGGTAGGTGGCGCCCTCGATCTCGTGCTTGACGAGGAAGATCTTCACCGCGTCCCCGACCCGTGCGGGGATGAAGCTGTTCAGCCCCGCCCCGGCCAGGGTCGCGGCTGCCACCTCCGGGTACCCGACCCGGCGGTCGGGATAGGACGCCCGAAGGACGTTCTGCCACGCGCGGCTCCGCGCCAGCAGCATCCCCAGGTAGAAGAGCGCCGCGATCGCCATCGACGCCCAACTGATCGAGGCCAGATTGGAGAAGAAGGCCTCGGCCGCATCGAGGAACCGGTCCGTGCTGCGACCGAGGTCGACCGCGAGCGGCAGCATCACTTCGTCACTCTCGCTTCGGTCACTTTCGTTCGAGTTTGGGGGATGCGGCCGGTCGCTCCCTACCAGACGACATCGTGACACTCCATTACGCCGAGGCCGGCCGACAGATCCACGCCCGCGTCCCCCAGCGAGCCGGTGAATGAGCCGAGGGGGGCCCGGTAGTCCGAGCGGGCGATCAGGGGAAGCCGCTCGTGGTGAACCCGTTCGGCCTCGGCTTGGAACTCCAGACGGGAGCCGTCGGCGAAGCCGATCGCGTCGAGCCCCTCGAACGCGACCGGCGCCGGCTCAGTGGGTGCGCCGTCGAGCCAGATCGCCCGTTCGCTGTTTCGGGGCGGGTCGTTGATCCCGCTGACCAGGTTCCAGGCGAGCTCGCGCCCGTCCGCGGACGACCCGACCCCGGCCGACCAGCTCCACGAGGTTCGGCGGCGGTGATAGCCCGCGCTCTCGTCGATCACGCCGCGGGCCTCGAGCGGGATCGATCGCCCCTCGATCCTCACCTCCCCGGTGACCGGGACGCCCGCGAGCTTGCGGGTCCAGGTGTAGCCGCCCACCCCGTTGGAGCAGATCGACTCGATCGGGCGCCCTCCCTCCGGGGCGACCGACAGCTCGACCGACACGCCGTCGGAGTCCACCCGCGCCCGGGTCACCGTCGGGCCGGGAATCAGGACCTCCGGACGCCGCCAGGGCAGGGCCCGGCGGGTGCGCTCGTGGAGGACCCCGGCGTGGCGGTCCCAAACGCCCCAGAAGGTCATCCCCGCCGGCCCCACCTCGACGGACGCCGCGAACAGGAGGAGCTCCTCCGAGAACGCCCCCACCCACCGCCACCGCTT
Organism: Actinomycetota bacterium; assembly: GCA_046730475.1. Lineage (GTDB taxonomy): Bacteria > Actinomycetota > Thermoleophilia > Solirubrobacterales > 70-9 > JBKPIY01. The sequence goes on along the minus strand of JBKPIY010000029.1, from coordinate 26,332 downwards.
TCGCACGCTGCCGCGCCAGCGAAGCGGCATCCGCCCCCCGCTGCAGGGGACCGGGAGCGGAGGGCGCGATGATTGGGGCCCGCGCCAGGGGAGCGCCGCGAGGGCGTCCTCTACCTCGGCGGCTAGTCCTCGCCCAGGAACCGGAGAACCTCCTCGGCGATCCGCTCCCCGCGGTCCTCCTGGAGGAAGTGCGCCGCCCCCTCGATCCGGACCTGATCGGTGAGGGTCGGGATCAGCGCGACGAAGCGATCGCCCGCCTTCGGATAGGGGAAGACGGGATCCTCATCGGAGAACGCCGCCAGGACGGGCTTGTCCCATCGGGAGAGCTGATCGGCCAGCTCGCGGTTCGTCCTCGCCACGGGGTCGTCCTCGGAGGTCGGGACGAGGAGGGGGAACTGGGCGGCACCGGCCTTCGAATCGACGGTGGGGAAGGGCGCCTCGTAGGCGGACACCACCTCGTCGGGGAGCTCGGTCGAGGTCGCCCCCTGGACCACGAACCCGATCGGCAGATCGGGGTTCCTGGCGGCGAAGGCGCGCCAAGCGAGGAAGCCCTTGGAGACCCGGCCGGTGTATAGGCCGCTGTTCAGGATCACCAGCGCCCCCGCCCGATCGGCGTTCTCGACCGCCCACCGCAATCCGATCGGCCCGCCCCAGTCCTGGACGACGAGGACGGCGTCGCTCAGCTCGAGCCCCCCGAGGAGGGCGGAGATCAGCTCGACGTGGCGGTCGTAGCTGTACCAGCCGCGATCGGTGGGCTTGTCCGAGCGCCCGAAGCCGGGCAAATCCGGGCAGATCACCCGGTGTCCCGCGTTACGGAGCGGCGGCACCATCTTCCGGTAGAGGTACGCCCAGCTCGGCTCGCCGTGGAAGCAGACGATCGGCCGCCCCGGCCCCGTCCCGTTCCCGTCCCCGTCGCCGGAGGCGCCCTCGTCGACGTAGTGGAGCCGGAGTCCGTCGACCTCGGCGTAGTGGGGAGTGAAGTCGTACCCGGGCAGCCCCTCGAAGCGCTCGTCGGGTGTGCGGAAGACGTCCATCTCCACCAGCCTATGCCACACTGTCGCGCTCTCGATGGCTTCGACGGATACGTCCCCATCAACCGTCCGAGCCGCGCACGATCCCTCCGACGAGGCAATGTGCGCGCGCGCGCGCGACCGCTTCGCGGCCGACCGCAAGCGCGGCGGCCGCGTGCCCAGGCGCCGGCGCCGGCAGGCCGCCCTGCCCAACCTGATCATCATCGGCGGGCTCAAGTGCGGGACGACCTCGATCCACCACTACCTGGGCCTGCACCCCGAGATCCAGATGTCGAAGCCCAAGGAGCTCAACTTCTTCGTCGCCGAGCTCAACTGGGACCTCGGCCCCAACTGGTACCGGGGGCGCTTCGACGACCGCTTCCCGGTCCGCGGAGAGTCCTCCCCCCACTACACGAGCCTGCCGCGCTTCAAGGGGGTCGCCGAGCGAATCCAACAGCACATCCCCGACGCCAACCTGATCTACATGGTCCGCGACCCGATCAGCCGGATCCTCTCCCACTGGCGCCACGCGGTCGGCGCCGGGTACGAGACCCGGACGATGGAGGAGGCTCTCGGCTCCGACGACCAGGGCTACGTCCACCGGTCGATGTACTGGATGCAGCTCCAGCCCTACCTCGAGCGCTTCGACCGCTCCCAGATCGCGGTGATCTCGCAGGAGGAGCTACACGGCGACCGCGAGGCGACGATGCGAAGGGCGTTCCGCTTCGCCGGCGTCGACGAGGGCTTCACCTCCGAGCAGTTCGACCGCGAGTGGGAGAAATCCACTGCCAAGGAGGGCGATCGCTACCAGCTGATGGAGACGCTGATCAAGCTCCCCGGCCTCCGCTCCTTCGATCGCAACTTCGATCGCCTCCCCGAGTCGATGCGCTGGATGGTGGAGAAGGTCGTCCACGACCCCGAGAAGCCCTCGGCGCCGAAGCCGAAGCTCCCCGAGTCGCTCGCGGAGCACCTCCGCTCCCTGTTCCGCGACGACGTCGCCGCGGTCCAGCAGTTCGCCGGCCACCGCTTCGAGGGCTGGCGGGACTACCGGTAGCTCCGCCCCCGCCGCCCATCCCCGGCGGGCGCGGCCGAGCGAGGGGCCTGGCCGGCGACGACGTACTCTCCCGATCATGAAGATCGCGGTAGCCGCCGACGAGCGGGTGGGCGTGGCCGAGGCCCTGGTCCCGGAGCTCCGCAGGCGCGGTCACGAGCCGATCCCCCACGGCGCCCTCGCCGAGGGAGAGCGCGACGACTGGGCCTGGGCGAGCGAGGCGGCCGCTCGCGATGTGGCCGAGGGCCGCGCCGACCAGGCGGTTGTCTGCTGCTGGACGGGGACCGGCGCCTCGATCGCCGCCAACAAGGTGGCGGGGGTGCGGGCGGCACTTTGCCTCGACGCCCAGACCGCCGACGGCGCCAGGAAATGGAACGACGCCAACGCCCTCGCGATCAGCCTGCGGGCGACCTCCGAGGCGGAGCTTTCGGAGATCCTCGACGCCTGGTTCGCCGGAGAGGCCAGCGTCGCGGGCGAAGATCGCGACAACGTCGCCCACCTCGAGGAGATCGAGTTCGGCGCCCACGGCCGCGGCGATTCCCAGCGCTGATGGCGAGCTCGCCGCCGGGGAAGTCCCTCCCCGTCCGCAGGCTGCTCCCCGACGCGGCCGAGACCACCGTCGCGGCCCAGACCGCCGGGCTCGAGCTGGCGGAGCTCGCCCTCGAAGATCGCCCCTACGTCGTTCTCAACTTCGTCACCACCCTCGATGGGCGTGCCGCGATCGCGGGGCGCTCCGGCGCGATCGGGAGCGACACCGACGCGGAGATGCTGCAGCGGCTCCGTACGAGGGTGGACGCGGTGATGATCGGGGCGGGAACGATGCGCGCCGAGCGATACGGCCGGATGGTCTCCGACCAATACTTCCGCGCCTGGCGCGAGCGCGTTGGGCTCCCCCACGATCCCCTCGCGGTGATCATCTCCAACCGCTTCGAGCTGCCCTGGGACGCGCCGCTGTTCACGAACGGCGGCGGCCGGGTCGTGATCTTCACCGCCTCCGACGCCGACCCGCCCGAGACCGCGACGCCCGTGAGGGTGGTCCGTCACCAGGGCGGAGTCGAGCTCGACCGGGCGCTCGCCTACCTGCGCCACGAGCGCGGCATCCGCGCGCTGCTCTGCGAGGGAGGGCCCATCCTCCACGGCCGCCTGCGGGAAGGCGGGCTCGCCGACGAGCTCTTCCTGACGATCGCGCCGAAGCTCGCCGGCGGCGAGGCGCCGCGAATCCTCGAGGGCGCCCTCCCCGACGTGATCGGGATGGAGCTCTCCTGGTTGCTCGAGTCGAAGGGCGAGCTATTCGCCCGCTACCGGCTGCTCGGCTGATTCGACTGACGCCCCCGCGAGGGCGGCGATAGAGTCCGACGGGAATGGACTTCAAGCCGACGCCGGAGGTGGAGGAGCTGCGCGACAGGGTCCGCGCCTTCATGGAGGAGCACGTCTACCCGGTCGAGGCCGAGGCGATCCAGGCGATCGACGATGAGATCCGTCCGGGTATCGCCTATCCCGAGATCCTGGTCGAGATCCGCGAGCGGGCGAAGGCCGTCGGGCTGTGGAACCTGTTCCTTCCCGCCGAGGAATACGGGGCGGGCCTCGGCAACTGGGAGTACGGGATGCTCTGCGAGGAGATGGGCCGCTCCCCGGTGGTGGCGCCGATGGCGTTCAACTGCGCCGCGCCCGACACCGGGAACATGGAGATCCTCGTCGACCACGGGAGCGACGAGCAGAAGCGCGAGTGGCTCCAGCCGCTTCTCGGCGGCGAGATCCGAAGCTGCTTCTCGATGACCGAACCGGAAGTCGCCGGCTCGGACCCGACCACCCTGCGCACCACCGCCGAGCTCGATGGCGACGAGTGGGTGATCAACGGCCACAAGTGGTTCACCTCGGGCGCGGTCGGCGCGACCTTCGCGATCGCGATGGTCGTGACCGATCCAGACGCCCACCCCTACGCCCGGGCGTCGATGATCATCGTCCCCCTGGACAATCCGGGCTTCGAGCTGATCCGCTCGGTCCCGGTGATGGGCCACGATGCCGGCCCGGGCCACTGCGAGGTGACCTACGAGGACTGCCGGGTCCCGGTCGCCAATTTGCTCGGCGAGCGGGGGACCGGCTTCGTGATCGCCCAGGACCGCCTCGGCCCCGGCCGCATCCACCACTGCATGCGCGCGATCGGGACCGCGGAGCGGGCGATCGAGATGATGTGCGACCGCGCCAACTCCCGCCAGGCGTTCGGCGGTCCGCTCGCCGACAAGCAGTTCGTCCAGGACTTCATCGCCAAGTCGAGGATGGAGGTCGATCAGGCGCGGCTGCTCACCCTGTACGCCGCCTGGCTGATGGACACAGAGGGAAAGCGTCGCGCCCGCCAGGCGATCTCGATGATCAAGGTGGTGGCGGCCAACGTGGTCATGGACGTGCTCGACCGCGCGATCCAGGTGCACGGCGCCCTCGGGATGTCGGACGACACCCCGCTGGCCGGGATGTGGCGGTTCTCACGGATGCTCAAGGTCGCCGACGGCCCCGACGAGGTCCACAAGATGGTGATCGCCCGCCGCGAGCTCAACCGCGCGGCCAAGCGAGCGGAGGCCGGCTCCGAAGCCGAAGCCCCGGAGCCGGCCAAGGCCTAGCGTCCCGCCGCCGCGGTCAGGTCGAAATCATCGGCGCCTTCGGGCGTGCTCAGCCGAGGCGGCGCTCGGCCTCGTCGGCGCCCTGGACGAGGCGATCGATCGTCTCTAGCGATTCGCCCAGCGCCTCCCTGGCGGCCTCGTCCTGGCCGTACTGGCCGGCGGTGAAACGGGCGAATACGCCCTCGAGGATGATCGCGAGCTTCCAGCAGGCGAGGGCGACGAAGAAGTCGACCTCGGCCAGGTCGCGGCCCGACCGCTCCGCGTAGCGGGCCCGGACCTCGTCGCGGCCGAAGAACCCCGGGGCGGTCGTGGCGGGCTCGAACAAGGGCATCAGATCGTCGCCCGGCTCGGACCAGTAGACGAGCAGTAGGCCGGCGTCCGCGAGGGGGTCGCCGAGGGTGCAGAGCTCCCAGTCGACCACCGCCGCCACCTCGCCCCGGGGGGTGAGGATCATGTTGTCGAGGCGGTAGTCGCCGTGGACGATCGTCGCCGGGCCCTGTTCGGGGACCCGCGCCGCGAGCCGGTCGTGGACGTCGTCCACCAGCGGCAAATCCCGCGTTCTCGACTTCTCCCACTGTCCGTGCCAGCGCTTGAGCTGGCGGCGGACGTAGTCCTCCTTGCGGCCGAGCTCGCCGAGGCCGGCGGCGTCCGGATCGACCGCGTGGATCGCGACCAGGGTGTCGACCACTCGCTCGCCGATCCTCCGCCGCTCCTCCTCGGAGAATGTCTCGGCCTCGGCTCGGGATCGCAGCACCGGGCCCTCGACCCACCCCATCACGTAGAAGGGGGCGCCGTTCACCGACTCCTCCTCACACAGCCCGACCACCGGCGCGACCGGGACATCGGTGCCCTGGAGCGCCGAGATCACCCGGTGCTCGCGCGCCATGTCGTGGGCCGAGCCGAGTCGCTTGCCGAGCGGGGGCCGGCGGAGCGCCCAGGCGTGACCCGCCGAATCCCTCACCTCGAAGGTCAGATTCGAGCGGCCGCCTGAGATGCGCCTGAACGACAGGGGCGGGGCGGCGCTGGGGACGTTCGCCTCGAACCATCCCTCAACCCCCGTGCGGTCGATCCCTTCGGGCGCGTCGGCGCTCGCCTCGGCCTCGCTAGCCTGATCGGCCATGGCGGGAGCATATGAGGCGGCGCTGTTCGATTACGGCGGCGTCCTGACCACACCCGTCTGGGACAGCTTCGCCGCCTTCTGCCGGACGGAGGGGCTCGAGCCGGACGCGATCAAGAGGCTCTTCCGCGAGGATCCCGGCGCGCTCGCAGACCTCAGGCAGCTCGAGACGGGGGCGGTCACGGAGCAGGAGTTCGAGGCCGCCTTCGGGCGCCGGCTGGGCCTCGCCAACCCCGACGGCCTGATCGACAGCATCTTCGCCGGGATGCTGCCGCTCGAGGAGATGGTCTCGGCGGTCCGCGCCCTGCGGGGTCGGGGCCTCGCGAAGTCGCCTCCACCCTCGCTCGCCTCGAGCGGCTCCTCGGGTTGGAGCTGGCGCCCGGTCCGGAAGGGCCTCGGCGGACGCCCCGCTAGCCCCCGGCCGCAATCAGGATCACCCCCGCCAGCGCGGCCGCGACGCCGATCTGCTGAGGGCGGATCAGCTTCTCGCCGAGGACCAGGTGTGCGAGGGCGATCGTGAAGGCGGGGTACATGGATCCGCCCACCGCCACCACCGGCAGGATCCCCTTGGTCGAGGCGATCGCGAAGAGGAAGTTGGCGGTGACGTCGAAGACCCCCATCGCCGCCAGGGCCCCGAGCGCGGTCGCCGCCGGTCGAAGCGGGGGGCGGACGACGAGCAGTCCGATCCCCACCGCCGTCACTCCGCCGGCCCGCGCGGCGACGATCGCGAGCCCCGGGGGATCGACGGCCGCGAGGTCGATCCCAGTGAAGAACAGCCCGAAGCCGAGCGCAGAGACCAGGGCCAGGAGGATCGAGGCCCGGGTCGCTCCCGACGCCGCGGTCGCCTCGGGTGCCCCCTCGGAGCCCTCCTCGTAGCCGAGCACCACCACCCCGACGATCGCGATCCCGAGCCCCACCACCTGGGCGGGACCGGGGAGCTCACCCTGCGCGATTCCGAAGGCGACCGGAACCGCGACCCCGGTAGCGGCGATCGGGGCGACCACGCTCATCGTCCCGAGCGCCATCGCCCGGTAGAAGGCCGCCAGGCCCGCGAAGGAGAAGAACCCCGCGGCGAACGCGACCACCAGCTTCCAGAAGGGGATAGAGGCAGCCCCGACGGCCGGCAGCAGCGCCAGGGCGACCACCAGGCCCACCGGCTGGCTCACCGCTAGCACCGTGAGAACGTGAATCCGGCGACTGAACAAGCCGCCGAGGAAGTCGGAGACCCCCCAAGAGAGCCCCGAGGCGAGGCTGATCGCGAAGGCGAGCAACCCGGATCCAGAGCCTGGTGACTCAGGCCGGGGCTAGCCGGTCACGCCGGCCCGCCTGGCGCCGCTGCGCACGCAACCCTTTACGAGTCATACCCCTCATCATTAGTGTAGAGCCGTAGCGATAGTCCGGCGACAGAGCCGTGGCGATGATTCGGCGATGAGACCTAACCCCTCACTGACCGCCAGACTGCGGATCGGCTTCGCCGTCCTCTTTGCCCTGCTGCTGGCGGTTTCCCTGCTCGGGGTCGGGCGCCTGTTCCAGATCCGGGTCGACTACGAGGACAATACGGCCCGCCTCTTCCAGCTCGAGTTGGAGACCGAACGAATGCAGTCGGCGTTCATGCTCGAGCAATTGGCGCTCAGCCGCGGTCGGGCGACCGTCGATCGCCGCGGCTTCGCCGCGGCGGCGGCCAGCTTCCGGGGTGCGGCCGGTCGCGCCCAGGGGCTGACGGGCGGCAACACCGATCTCGCCACCCGCCTGGAGAGCTGGATCTCGGACGAGGGCGTGTGGCGCCAGGCCGTCGCCGAACCGATCCTCGCCGGCGGGCACCCGCCCGCCTCGACCCAAAGGCGGCGCTCCCACGCCGTGATCGCGAGGGGCAGGGAATTGGTGACCGCGACCATAGCGGCGCGCGACAAGGAGCGCCAGAGCGCGAAGGACGACACCCGCAACACCACCATCCTGGTGGCCGCCGGTCTCGCCGGAGCTTTGATCGCCGCGCTGCTTCTGTTCTCGGGGTTGATCAACTCGATGCGAGCCCCGCTCGGCCGGCTCGTCGACGGCGCCCGACGGCTTGCCGGCGGCGACCTGGAGACTCGAGTCGAGGTCGGGGGCCCGGTCGAGATCGCCACCCTGGGACGCGCCTTCAATGAGATGGCGGAGGAGCTCGAGCGCGACGCGCGGGAGCGCGACCGGGTTGAGCGGATGAAGGACGACTTCGTCCTCACCGTCTCCCACGAGCTGCGGACCCCCGTGACCGTGGTGAAGGGTTTCGCGGAGATGCTCACCGACGAGAAACGGGCCCTGAACGCGCGCCAGGCCGAGGCGGCCGAGGTGATCGCCGAGAGCGCCGGCCAGCTTCAGACCATGATCAACGACCTCCTCGATCTCGCCCGCAGCGACGCCGGCAAGCTCCGGATCAACCCGCAGCCGACCGAGGTCCGACCCCTCGCGGAGCGGGTGGGACGCCAGATGCGGCCCCGGTTCGAGGAGAAGGAGCAGCACCTCACGATCCACGTCGACCGCGGGCTGCCGACGGTGATGGCCGACCCCGACCGGATCGGTCAGGTCCTCTCCAACCTCCTCATAAACGCTCACAAGTACGCGCCCGCTGGAGCCAAGGTACGGTTGTCGGCCGGTCGGGCGGGCCCCGACGTCGAGTTCGCCGTCGCCGACAACGGGCCCGGCCTCGCGAGCGAGGAGCTCGACCACGTCTTCGACCGCTTCTGGCGGGCGGAGAGCGGCGAGACCCAGGCGGTGGGCGGGACCGGCCTCGGACTCGCGATCGCGAAATCACTGGTCGAGCTCCACGGCGGCGACATCACCGCCTTGTCCCAGCCCGGGGAGGGCGCTACCTTCCGGTTCGTGCTCCCGATCGCCAGGGACGGCAAGCCGGTCGAGACCCCGACCGATGCCCAGCCCGAGGAGGCAGCCTCACCGAGGGAAACGGCGAAGACCGCCGCCGGGAAGCGAGCGCGCGCCTGATGACCCGGCTCCTCGTCGCCGATGACTCCGAGACCGTGCTGCTGATGCTCCAGCGGCGCCTCGAGATGGAGGGCTACGAGGTCGAGACAGCCACCGACGGCCGGGAGGTGATCGACTCGATCGAGAACGCGGGGCCGAGCGGCCAGCCGGACGTGATCCTGCTCGACGCGATGATGCCTCACATGTCCGGAGTCGACGCCCTCCGGCAGCTGCGGGCGGAGGGCTACGAGGTTCCGGTGGTGATCATCTCCGCCCACCTCGACGGTCAGGAGCCCGAGCGGATGATGCGGATCGGCGCCAACGCCTGCGTCCCGAAGCCGTTCGACTGGGCCGAGCTGATCGAACGGATCGAGGAGTTCGCCTAACGGAGGCGCCGCCGTCGGCCGGCAGCCTACTTGTGGGCCGGCTCGAAGCGGATCTCGCCGCCCTTCAGCTTCGTCCCGTTCAGGTACTCCATCACCCGGGCCGCCTCCGCCGCCGGGACCTGGACGAACGAGAACCGGTCGAGGACGCGGATCTCCGCGATCGCATCCTCCTCGACCACCGCCCCCTCGGTGAGCGCCCAGCGCAAATCCTCCTCGTCGATTCCGCTTCGGCGGCCCCGGTTGCAGAAGAGCTTCACCTCGCCGTTCGCTTCCGCCTCCGCACCCAGCGGAGGCTCGCGGTGGCGGGGGCGGGGAGCGTGCTCGAGCCGCTCCTCGGGCGGCTCCCAGGCGCCGATCGGGGCCTTGACCACCCTCTCGATCGTCCGCAGGTCCCCGATCTGCCTGCCGCTGGCGAAGGTGATCGCGCGTCCCGTGCGGCCGACCCGGCCGGTCCGGCCGATCCGGTGGACGTACATCTCGGGGTTTTTGGGGAGGTCGTAGTTGATCACGTGGGTGACGTGCTCGATGTCGAGCCCCCGGGCGGCGATGTCAGTGGCGACGAGGAGCGGCACCTTGTGCTCCTTGAAGGCAATCATCACCCCGTCGCGCTGGCCTTGGGTGAGGTCGCCGTGCAGCGCCCGCACGTGCAGGCGCCGGTCGGCCAGCCGATCGCCTAGCCGCGCCGCCCCGATCTTGGTCCGGCAGAAGATGATCGCCTGCTCGGGCTCCTCGGCCCTCAGCACCTCGACCAGGCGCTCGAGCTTCTCCCGCGGCTCGACCTCGACGTAGGCCTGCTCGACGGTGTCGACGGTGAGCTTCCTGGGCGTCACCCTGATCGTCACCGGCTCGTACATGTACCTCTGGGCGAGGCGGGCCACGGGCGCCGGAATGGTGGCCGAGAAGAGCGCGGTCTGACGCCCGCTCGGGCACAACCGCAGGATCCGCTCGACGTCCTCGATGAAGCCGAGGTCGAGCATCTCGTCGGCCTCGTCGAGGACGACGTAGCGAGCGGCGGTGAGGACCAGCGACTGGCGCGAGATCAGATCCATGATCCGACCAACGGTGGCGACCACGATCTGGGCGCCACCCCGCAGCCGGGACTGCTGCTCGCGGATCGGCGCCCCGCCGAACACCGCCACCACCTCGACCTCGGGAAGGTGCTCGGAGTAGGCGCGCAGCGCCTGGGTCACCTGGATGCAGAGCTCGCGGGTGGGGGTGAGGACGAGCGCCTGGGTCTCCTGGTTCGAGGGATCGAGGTACTCGAGCATCGGCAGCCCGAAGGCGGCGGTCTTTCCGCTCCCGGTCTGGGCCTGGCCGATCACGTCGCGGCCGCCGAGGAGCTCGGGGATCGCCTGAGCCTGGATCGGGGTCGGCTCCTCGTAGCCCAGCTCGTCCAGGGTCTCCAAGAGGCCCTCGGAGAGCCCGAGCTCGCGGAACGAGACGATGTCGCTCATCAGGCGGCGGGGTCGAGTAGGAGCTTGCCGGTGGTCCGGCGCGAGAGCATCTCCCGGTGGGCGCGGGCGACCTCCGAGAGCGGGTAGAGCCCGCCGATCACAACCTCGAGCTCGCCGGAGGCGACCGCCCCGAGGAGGTCTGCGATCGCCTCCGCCACCAGCTCGCGACGGGTGCCGATCAGATGGACGAGCCAGAAGCCGATCACCGCGGTCGAGTGCTGGAGGAGGCCGTTGGTGGCGACCTCGTTCGGAGTCCGGGAGGCGTTCCCGAACACGACGATCCGCCCGAACGGAGCGAGGGTGCGAAGCTCGGGCTGGAAGCCGTCGCCGCTCATGTGGAGGACCGCGTCGACCTTCTCGCCGCCGTTCGCCTCCAGGATCGCCGCCCCGATGTCCTCGGCGCGGGAGTCCACGGTGGCGTCGGCGCCGAGGCGCTCGGCGAGGGCGCGCTTATCCTCGTTCGAGGCGAGGGCGATCACCCGAGCGCCGGCTCGCTTGGCGAGTTGGACCGAGAGGCTACCGGTGCCACCCGCAGCGGCCTCGACCACCACGGTCTCGCCCTCGGCAAGCCGGGCGCAAAAGTGAACGAGGGCATGGGCGGTAAGGCCCTGGAGGAGGAGCCCCGCGGCCATATCGTCGTCGACCGCGTCGGGGACCGGGACCAGCCACCCTTCGGGAACAGCGGCCTTCTGGGCGTAACCGCCGCCAGGAAGGATCGCTGCCACCCGGGTTCCGTCGGGGGTGGTGCCGCTGATCTCGCCACCCGGGACGAGCGGCAGGGTCTGCTCGGCAAGGTAGTCATTGCGGGTGGCGTGGGTGTCGGCCCAGTTGATCCCCGCCCGCGCAACGTCGACGACCACGGTCCCCTCGCCGGGCCGGGGATCGGGGATCTCGACCAACTCCATCACCTCGGGACCGCCGAATTCCTTGATCTGAATAGCCTTCATCGCCGTGAACATACCGGTCACCTCCTCAGCTTCGCTCAGCGACTGAGCGAGCGGTGGTGCGGGCGCGTCCCGCACGGGGGGTGCCGGATCAGGGCGCAAACGCCCCGCCACCCTGCCATGTCACTGACAGTCGTAGGCTCGATCGCGTTCGATTCCGTGCGCACGCCATTCGGCGAGCGGGAGCGGATGCTGGGTGGCTCCGCCATTCACTTCGCGCTGGCGGCGAGCTTCTTCACCGAGGTCCGGGTAGTGGGGCCGGTGGGAGAGGACTTTGGCGATGAGCACCTCGCCTTCCTGTCCGAGCGCGGTGTGATCACCGACGACATCGAGCGCGTTCCCGGTGGAGAGACCTTCTTCTGGCGCGGGCACTACGAGTACGACATGAACCTCGCCCACACCGACGACACCAAGCTGAACGTGTTCGGCGAGTTCCAGCCGAAGCTCTCGGAGGGCTCGCGCCGGGCCGAGCTCCTCTTCCTCGGGAACATCCAGCCCCAGCTCCAGCGCGACGTCCGCGCTGTCTGCGACGGGGCGAGGATGGCTGCGCTCGACTCGATGAACCTCTGGATCGAGACTGAGCGCAAGACCCTGGCGGCCGCGATCGCCGAGGTCGACTGCGTGATGCTGAACGACGCCGAGATCCGCGAGTTCACCGGCGAGCCGAACCTCGCGCGCGCGGCCGGGAAGGTGATGGCGACGGGGCCGAAGCTGGTGGTGGCGAAGCGCGGCGAGTACGGCGCCGCCTTGTTCACCGAGGACCTGCGCTTCGCGATCCCGGGCTACCTGCTCGAGGACGTTCGCGATCCAACCGGCGCCGGCGACAGCTTCGCGGGCGGCTTCCTCGGCTACCTCGACGGCCGCGGCGACGGTAACGGCCCGGTTACCGACGAGGCCACCCTGCGCCAGGCGATGGCCTACGGATCGGTCCTGGCGTCATTCAACGTCGAGGACTTCGGCACCGGCCGGGTTGCCTCGTTGACGATGGACGAGATTGCCGAGCGTCTGCGCGACTTCAAGCGGATCACGCACTTCGAGGCTTAGCCCGAGCCGTGCCGGAAGCCGGTGGCCGGGTCCTCGACCGGGGTCGGCGCGGCGCCATCGCCGGACAGGGAGGCCACGCAGCGCGCGAACCGCGCCCTGTAGAGCTCCCGCAGGCGCTCCGTCCCGGGCGGGCCAAGCTTCCAGCTTGGACCCCGACGTCGTCTTCTCTGGACCTCGCCGCGGGAGCTGCGCGCCGAGCTCGTGCCGCTGACGAGCTTGGCCCTGGTCCTGACGCTAGCGAGGCGGACGAGGACGAGCGCCAGGGCGACGAGCGCGATCACCCCTATTGCACCGCGGCCTACCCGATCGTCCGCCGGGTGCGACAGCGGATGGCGCCGCGGCTGCTGTTCGCCTTCCGGCACTTCCCCCTGCGAGACATCCATTCCGGACGCCAACGCGCCGCCGAGGCCTCCGAGGCGGCCGCCGCCCAGGGCGCCTTCTGGGCGATGGAGTCCACGCCGCACGGGTGCAGCGCGACGTCGACAGCGGGCTGGCCAGCGGCGTGGCCGCGACGCCCACCTTCTTCGTCAATGGCCGCTTGCACGACGCCTCCTTCGACGCCGGCACGCTGGTCAGCGCACTCGAGGCGTCCCAGCGGCGCTGAGCGCCGGCCGCGCTCAGAGCCGCAGCACGACCAGCCCGATCGCCGTCGCCACCACCGCCCAGGACAGTGCACGAAGGGCGCCGTCCAGCGGCGATGCGATGCGCTCGACCGTCAGGGGTACGGAGGTCCCGTCGCTCAGCACCTGGCTGCCGCTGATCGACACGGTCCGGCGACGGAGCTCGCGGACCGGGGTCGAGAGGCGACGCTGGGCAACGGCGAGCCCAAAGCACCCCCCAGCGACCAGGATGCCCGCGGTCACCTCGCGAGGCGAGGTCAGCGACAGGGTGTTCGCCCACCACGAGGTCAGCGCCGGAAACGCTCCCCACGCCGCCGCCATCCAGAAGTCGGTGTGAAAGCGACCGCCGAAGAGCTCGAGGTTGTAGGCGACGACCAGGAAGCCGCCTGCCACCACGAACGGGATCAGGGTGACGGAGACGATGACGATGCCCACGACCCCGATCCCGATCGCGCCGGCGAGGGAGGCCGAGGCCATCACCACCAGCCTGCGGTCAGGGATCTGGGTCCTCAGAGGGTGACCGTTGAGCTCGTCCAGGGCGTGTGCGGCGACGCCCACCGCGAGGAAGAAGGCGGCGAGCGCCCCCAACAGCCGGTCGGAGTGGATCTGGGACGCCGCCGCGGCGCCCAGCCCGACGTTGGCGAGGTTCCAGGCCGTGTAGGGCGGATGCAGGACGGTGACCAGATCTCGCCAGCCGCCGGGCCGAAGCGCGTAGAACGCGGGGCGGCGAAGGCGCTCGGCGGCGGCGCCGTCACCATCAGCCACCGCGCACCCCCGAGATCACGACGCCGCCGCCGAGGCTCATCACCTGGGCCCGAGCCGAGTCGATCCCGGCCTCGCCCCAGAGCTCGAGCTGGCGCTCCAGGGGCAGGCGCCGGTACAGCTCGGCGATGCTGGGGCCGAGGAAGCGCCCCGCCTCGTACCAGTCGCGGGAGATCGCCCGCCCCAGGGTCGGAAGGCCGAAGCGGGCGTACAGGCGCCAGAGCGCGCGCGGCAGCGGACGCGGCGGCAACATGAACTCGAGGGAGGCGATCCGCCCCCCTGGCCTCACCACCCTGGCCAGCTCGGCCAGGGTGGCGCCGGGGTCGTCAACGTAGCGGAGCAGGTAGGTGAAGGTGAGGTGGTCGAAGTGGCGATCGGCGAATGGCAGCGCCTCGGCCTCGCCCTGGACCAGCTCTATCCGGGCCGCGAGGTCGGGGTCACGGTCGAGCTTGGCCCGGGCCCGGGCGAGCATCTCGGCGCTCTGGTCGAGCGCCACTACCCGGCAGCGGTATCGGCGGACGAGAGCTGTGGCCACCATCCCGGTGCCGGTCGCGGCGTCGAGGACCTGGTCGGCGGGCGACGCGCCGACCAGGGCGACCATCGCGCGGCGCCATCGGGGGTCCTGCCCGAAGCTGAGCGCCGCGCCGGCGGCGTCGTAGCTGCGAGGGAGTCCGGCGAACAGTCGCAGGGCGTGCTGCTTGCGAGGGCTCTCCGCAGCGGGCTCGGAAAACATCTCAGCTCGCTCCCATGGCGCCACCATAGCCGGGTCGGCCTCCCGGAACGGGCGCTTGGCCCCGGCCTCGTCCGGCCAGCCGCGAACGGACGTCCAGCCGGAAATTGCGAGGTGCGATACTGGCCCCGAACGAGCAGCGAGCCGAGAAAAGGAGGCGCGATGGCCCCCCAGCAGCAGCAGGCCGAGGTCGAGACGGTATCCGGGGACGCCGCTGCCGGGACAGGCGGCGACACCCTCACGGTCACCGACAACCGGACCGGCCGCGCCTACGAGCTCGAGATCACCGACGGGACGGTCCGGGGGATGGACCTCCGCCAGATCAAGGTCGACGAGAACGACTTCGGCCTGATGTCCTACGACCCGGCCTTCCTCAACACCGCGTCCTGCCGCTCGGCGATCACCTACATCGACGGCGAGGCGGGGATCCTCCAGCACCGCGGGATTCCGATCGAGCAGCTCTGCGATCAGTCGACCTATCTCGAGGTCGCCTACCTGCTGATCTTCGGCGAGCTCCCGACCAAGGCCCAGCTCGAGCGCTGGGTCTTCGACGTCACCCACCACACCTTCGTCCACGAGGACATCAAGAAGCTGAACGAGGGCTTCCGCCATGACGCCCATCCGATGGGGATGCTGCTCGCCTCCGTTGGCGCCCTCTCCACCTTCTACCCCGACGCCAAGCACATCGACGACCCTGAGGAGCGTTACATGGCGGCGATCAGGATGATCGCCAAGGTCCCGACCCTTGCTGCCTTCGCCTACCGGCACAGCCTCGGGCTGCCCTACGTCTACCCCGACAACGAGCTCAACTACTCGGAGAACTTCCTTTCGATGCTGTTCCGGATGGACAACAGCTACAGGTCCGACCCGCGGCTGGCGAAGGCGCTCAACGTCCTCTTCATCCTCCACGCCGACCATGAACAGAACTGCTCGACGAACGCGGTCCGCTCGGTCGGCTCCTCCGGTGTCGACCCCTACTCGGCGGTCGCCGCCGGGGTCGCGGCGCTCTACGGCCCGCTTCACGGCGGCGCCAACGAGGCGGTGCTGCGGATGCTCCGCCGGATCGAGACGACGGACAACATCCCCGACTTCCTCGAACGGGTGAAGCACCGCGACGAGCGCCTGATGGGGTTCGGGCACCGCGTGTACAAGAACTATGACCCTCGGGCGCGGATCATCCGCAAGCACGTCGAGGAGGTGTTGGAGGCGACCGGCGAGAACCCCTTGCTGGACGTCGCCACCGAGCTCGAGAAGCGGGCGCTCGACGACGAGTTCTTCACCTCGCGCAAGCTCTATCCGAACGTCGACTTCTATTCCGGGCTGATCTACGAGGCGATGCGGATTCCGACCGATATGTTCACGGTGATCTTCGCCATCCCGCGGACCTCGGGGTGGATCGCCCAGTGGATGGAGCTGAACGCCGACCCCGAGCAGAAGATCGCCCGGCCGCGCCAGATCTACGTCGGCCGCCGGGACGTCGACTACACCCCGATCGACGAGCGCGAGGGGCCCGAAAAGATCACCGGTCCGCCGGCGCGGCGTCCGAAGCGCCCCCGCCGGGGCGCCTAGCCGCCGGGGTGAGCTGGAAGGTCACCGTCCGGCACGGATCGGACGTCGAGCGCGAGCGGTTCGAGTCGCTCGACGAGGCAATCGCGGACGCCCGCCGCAGGGTCGACGCGGTCCGGCGGGTGGGCGGGCTGCCCCAGGCGAGCGGGTTTCGGGAGTACTCCCCGGGCGAGCGGGTCCACGCTCGGATCGAGATCTCGGGACCCCGCCGGCTGCGGGGGGCGGAGGCGGGGATCGACGTGATGGGGGACGGCGCCCTGGTCCCCTACGAGGGTGCGATCCGAAAGCGAAGGCTCGAGGCGAGAGGACGGGAGGCCGCCTTGGATGCGATCGCCCGGGCGCTCGGTGGCGGGGCGGGCGGCGGATGAGCGAGGGCCGCAGCACGGGAACCGAGGGTGGGGTCGAGGTCGGCCGGCGGGTGCGCCTGCCGAGGGGCGCCGAGCGGCCGATCCAGGTCTTCATCAACGGGGTGACGCAGAGCGAGGGGTCCGACTACACGATCCACGGCCGCGAGATCGTCTTCTCGCGGCCGATCGTGAAGGAGGGCAAGCTCGGCGCGGGCCGGTGGCTGGCGATGACGATCGGTTTGTTCGGGAGCTACCGCCGCAACGAGGTCGTCGACGTCCACTTCCGCCGCGGCGGCGGCACCCACGTGATCGCCGACGCGAGGATCGAGCCCGACTGATGCGCCCTGGTGGGGAGGGCCGATGCGCGTCTGCCTGATGATCGAGGGGCAGGAGGACGTGAGCTGGGACGACTGGGTCGGCCTCGCCGAGACCTGCGAGCGGACCGGGATCGAGGCGCTGTTTCGCTCCGACCACTACCTCTCGGTGGTCGGGCGGACCGAACGCGGCTCGCTGGACGCGTGGGGCACGATCCCGGCGCTCGCCGCGGTCACCACCAACCTCCGCCTGGGAACCCTGGTCTCGCCCGCTACCTTCAGGCACCCCTCCGTCCTCGCCAAGGCCGCGGTGACCGCGGATCACATCGCCGGGGGCGGCCGGATCGAGGTCGGAATGGGCGCCGGGTGGCTCGAGGACGAGCACCGGGCCTACGGCTTCCCCTTCCCGCCCACCGCGGAGCGGGTCTCGATCCTCGCAGAGCAGATCGAGATCGTCGCCCGCTCGTGGACCGAAGCCGACCTCACGTTCGCGGGCGAGCATTATCGGACCGACCGTCTCGACGCCCTCCCGAAGCCGCTTCGGCGGCCGAATTTGATCGTGGGCGGCAGGGCCCGGCCGCGGAGCGTCGCCCTCGCCGCGCCGTGGGCCGACGAGTACAACCTCGCGATGATGGGGGTCGAGGAGTGCAGGGAGGGTCGCGCCGCCGTCGAGGCGGCCTGGGAGGAGGCAGGCCGCGACCGGCCCCCTACGGTCTCGCTGATGACCGGCTCGTTGATCGGCGCCGACGAGGACGACCTCGCCGACCGGGCTCGCCGCCTGGCGGAGCTCCAGGGCCCGGCGACAGGCGATCCCGGCGCTTACCTCGCCGACCTCCCCGGCCACTGGATCGTCGGCACCCTCGATCACGCGCGGGAGCGCCTCGCCGAGCTCGAGGCCGCCGGAGTGGAGCGGGTGATGCTCCAGCATCTGCTCCACCGCGACCTCGACGCCGTCGGGCTGATCGCGAGCCTCGGCCAGGAGCCCGGTCCGGACTAGACCGTAGCGGCGGCGGGCTCGGCCGAGAGCCCGGCCAGCCGAGCGACCCAGTCGCGGTGGCCGCCGGCGGTGCCGACCAGCTGGCCGTCGACACGGGCGCGCTTGAGCCAGAACTGGAGGTCGTGCTCCCAGGTGAAGCCGATCCCGCCGAAGACCTGGAGGGCGGAGGCAGCGACCGACCAGGCGGCGTCGGAGGCTCGGGCCTTTGCCATGTGGGCGGCGAGCGGCAGCGACTCGGGCTCGGCGCCGGCGCACCACGCCGCGTAGTAGGTGAGCGAACGCGACTCCTCGACGTCGTAGAGCATCTGGGCGCAGCGGTGGGAGACGGCCTGGTAGGAGCCGATCGGGCGGCCAAACTGCCGCCGCTCGCGCGCGTACTCCACCGCCATCTCCATCGCCCTCTGGGCGACCCCGGTGAGCTCGCCGGCGAGGGCGACCATCGCCGTGTGCATCCCGGTCTCAGCCGTCAGCGGGTCCCCACCCGGGGCCGAGACGCGCGCGAACGAGCGCGTGGCGTCGATCAGCTCCAGGGGCGCGACCTCGGCATCGGCAGGCTCGACCAGCCTTCCCGCGCCTTCCGCCGGAAGCCCCACCACCGCGGCCCCGTCGACGTCCGCCACCAGGGCGGGATCGCCAGGGTCGAGCGCCACTGTCCCACGCGCCTCTCCGGAGGCGATCCCGGGCAGCCACCGCTCGCGCTGCTCGTCGCTGCCGGCCTCCGAGATCACGAGGCCGGCGAAGGCGTTCGAGAGGAAGGGCGCGGGGGCGCAGGCGTACCCCAGCTCCTCGCAGAGGAGGACGAGCTCGATGATCCCAAGGCCGTGGCCGCCGTGCTCCTCGGCAATCGCGATCCCCGGCCAGCCGAGCCCGCAGATCTCCTTCCAGAGGCCGGCATCGTAGGCTCGGGACTCGGCAAGCTCTCGCACCTTCTCGGGCTTGAAGCGGGAGGCGAGGAAGTCCCGGGCGGTGACCCTGATCTCGCGCTGCTCGTCCGTGAGGTCGAAGTTCATGCCTACCTCAGCCTAGGCAGGCCGAGAACTCGCTCAGCGACGATGTTCTTCAGCACCTCGGTGGTGCCGCCCTCGATCGAGTTCGCCCGCGCGCGCAGGAAGCGATAGCTCCAGTCGGTGCCGGCGACGAGGCCATCCGGCCCGAGGATGTCGGTGGCGAGCTCGGTCAGCGCCTGGTTGAGGTTGGCCCACTCCCACTTGCTCAGCGACCCCTCGGGGCCGGGGATCCCGGTCTTCATCGTCTGGGTGAGCGCCCGCAGGGCCCCGAGCCGCATCGCCTCGATCCCGATCTTGAGCTCACCGATCTTCTGCCGGATTACCGGGTCGTCCTCGAGGCCGCGCTCCTTCACCAGCTCGACCAGTGCCTCGAGGCTCCGGGTAAGCCCGATAACCGCCGCCGCCCCGAGGCCGGCGCGCTCGAACATCAGGGTGGTGATGGCCACCTGCCAGCCGCCGCCGACCTCGCCGACCACGTTCTCGTCCGGAATCGCGGCTTCCTCGAGGAAGATCTCATTGAACTCGGCCTCGCCCGTGATCTGTCGCAACGGCCGCACTTCGACGCCCGGCTGATCCATGTCGAGCAGGAAGTAGGTGATGCCCTTGTGCTTGGGCGCCTCGGTGTCCGAGCGGGCGAGCAGCATGCACCACTTCGCCTCGTGCGCGTAGGTGGTCCAGACCTTCTGTCCGCTGACCTTCCAGCCGCCGTTCGACCTCACCGCGCGCGCCTTCAGCGAGGCGAGATCGGAGCCCGACTCGGGCTCGGAGAAGCCCTGGCACCAGATCTCCTCGCCGGAGAGAATCGGCTCCAGGTAGCGCTCCTTCTGCTCCTCGGTGCCGTGGGCGATCACCACCGGACCGCCCATCACGAGCCCGAGGATGTTGGCCGGCGCCGGCACCCGCTGGCGGGCCATCTCCTCGTTGAAGATCGACTGCTCGATCAGGGTCGCGCCCTTGCCCCCGTACTCCTGGGGCCACGAGATCCCCGCCCAGCCCGCCTGATGGAGCTTCTTCTGCCATTGGCGGCGGAACTCGAACTCTGCCGCGTCATCGCCCTCGGGCGCCGGCCCAGGATGGTTCTCCTCGAGCCAGGACCGGACCTCCTGCTGGAAGGCGGCCTCGGAGCCGGTCAGCGACAGGTCCACGCGGGGCAGACTATCGACCCTGGCCGCCCGGCCAAGGCGCCGGCGACCTACTTGTAGATCGCGAGGAGGATGACGGCGGAGGCGACCCAGACGATGCCGGCTCCGATCATGCCGTAGTCGCTCTCGAGGATCTCGGCCGTGGAGCGGGTGTCCTTGCGGTCGTAGATCAGATACAGATAGCGGAAGATGCCGTAGACGACCGGGGGCAGGGTGCCGAGCATCTTCGAGCCGATGTTGGGCGAGTTGACCGCGTAGATCGCGTAGCTCATCACGGTGGCGGCGGTGACCATCGCCACCATCTGGTCGAGGAAGGGGATCGAGTAGTGCTCGAGCACCGGACGGCTCTCGGTTCCCGAATGAAGCTCCGAGGTCGCCTCCTGGCGGCGCTTGGTGAAGCCGAGGAACATCGCCACCATCCCCGTGCACAGGAGGAGGAACGCGGAGGCATCGGCGTTCACCGCGACCGCGCCCGCCAGCACCCGGATCACGAACAGCCCGGCGATCGTCATCACATCGAGGATGACCTCGGTCTTGAGCACGTAGGAGTAGAGGGTGGTGCCGACCCCGTAGGCGAGGACGAGGCCGCTCACGACCAGGCCCTGGGACATCGCGGCCGCCAGCCCCGCCACGACCAGGACCGCCGCCAGAGCGATCGCCGTCGGCACGCCGAGCTCCCCGGCGGCGATCGGGCGCCTGCGCTTGGTCGGATGCCTCCGGTCGAGCTCGGCGTCATGGGCGTCGTTCACCAGGTAGCCGGCCGAGGCGACCGCGCAGAACGCCAAGAAGGTGACGGTGGCGCTGACAATCGCGTCCACCTCGTCGAACTTGCCCGAGAAGAGCAGCCCGGCGTAGACCAGCAGGTTCTTGATCCACTCGCCGGGGCGCATCGCGACGATCACCGCGTGCACGGGGCCGCGCCGGGGCTTGGGGGGCCCGGGCGGTCGGATCGCCTCCCGTGGTCGGGTGGTGGGCTCCTTGAGCACAGAGGTCATCAGTCGCACAGGTTAGGGCCCCTTCGAGCTGCCTACTGATACCCAAGCTCCCGCAGCTTGTCACCCAACACCTGCTCCACCGCCTCTTGCTCGGCCGGACTCATGTTCTCGCGCCAAAGCCCGGGTGTTGCGGCGCGGTGGAACATGCCGCTCCCGCGCTGCTCGGCCGGCACTCGCTCGAAGGCATGCCGGTCGGCAACCTCGGCCGCCCAGCCCTGGGGGGCATCGAGCCCGAGCCAGGCCGCGATCCGCTCCAGCTGCCGCGGAGTGTCGGCGAGCAGATCTTCGTATCGCACGGTCAAGGCCGCCCCCGGAGCCAAAACCTCACAGGCCCGTTGCACCGCTTCGGTTCGGTACACCCAGTTCGCGGCGGTCCCGCTGACGAAGTGCTCGCGCTCCTCCGCCGGGAGCCGGTCCCATCCCAGCTCGTCGGGTATTCCCCACGAGGCGGTCGCGAAGTGGTCGAGCAGCGAGTCGACGACGTCGCGGCCGTCCCGAACCAGGAAGATCAGGCGTGAGTTCGGGAGCACCCCCACGATCGCATCCGCCGCCTCGGAGGTGTTCGGCTCCTTGACCACAAGGAAGGGGCGCTCCCAATCCGTTCGGGCCTGACCGCGCGCGAGCTGCTCGGTGAATCCCTCCAGGAGCAACGCCCGCATCACGGGCCGCCATAGGTGCTCGCGGTCCTTGGCGAGAACCCAGCCGGGGAGGGTGGCGTGGGCGTCGGCGGAAACGGCGACCGCCACCCCTCCCGCCTTGTGCCAGACCAGGGTCCGGTTGAACAGCTCTCCCGCCCAGGTCTCGTCGATCGTCGCCACCCCCGGCGCGCGCGCCTCGGCGAGCATGTTCAAGAGCCAGGTGCTTCCGGTGCGAGGCGATCCGAAGATCCAGACGAGCCGTGACTCGAGGTCGTCGAACTCCCGCCGGTTCAGGTACCGGCGGCGGTGCCGGTTGACGAGACGCGAGCGAATCGCCCGGGGGAGCCGGGTCGGGCTCTTCATCGGGTCCTCCGCAAGGGATCGAGCAGGACCCCGGGGTTGAGGATCGCACCGGGGTCGAGCTCGGCCTTGGCGGCCCCAATCGCGGTAGCGAACGGCTCCGGTCGCTGGCGGTCGTACCAGCGGCGGTGGTCGCGGCCGACGGCGTGGTGGTGGGTGATCGTCCCCCCGGCCTCGATCACGGCGTCGGACGCCGCCGCCTTGATCTCGTCCCACTGGGCGACCTCGTCGCCGCGGCGGGCGGGGGCGAGGACGGTGAAGTAGGGGGCGGGGCCGTCCGGATAGACGTGGGTGAAACGGCA
The DNA here is from genome assembly GCA_046730475.1 of Actinomycetota bacterium. Lineage (GTDB taxonomy): Bacteria > Actinomycetota > Thermoleophilia > Solirubrobacterales > 70-9 > JBKPIY01. The sequence continues at coordinate 3,976 of JBKPIY010000029.1, read as the reverse complement.
GCTGACCCGGGGAGAGCCGGGGCCGTCGGCGGGCGCCCCGGTCACCTCCGCCACCCGGCGCCGCGTAGCCTCCATCACCTCGTCGTGGAAGTCGTCGAATCGATCCCATGTGATCGAGGTCTCGAAGGTGTCCGAGATCACCCCGCAGGCGATCAGGCTGTCGCGCAGGTAGGGCGCGTGGAGAAAGGCGTGGCGCCAGGAGCCAACCGGGTCGGAGCCGGGCTCGGAGGGCGGCGGACTCTTGCGCCTCGCCTCGGGGCCGGGGGCGTCGGCGGAGGGCTCTGAGGTTCGGACCTCGCCCGCGATCCCGCCGCGCTCCTGGGCGATCGCGAGCGCGATCAGCATCGGCCCCTCGACCGGATGGTGGGCAGACTCGAAGCCGAGCACGAGCAGCGACTTGGCGGGAGGGCCGGCCGAGGTGACCTCGGACTCGGTCGCGTCGAGCAGGCGGCAGTTGGAGGGGTTCAGCCCCGACTGGGAGAGGTCGCGGACGGCGTCGACTGCGGACCCGAAGTCGTCGAAGAACACCCCGCAGGAGGTCTTCCACAGCGGACGGTCCTGGACCCGGACCCAGGCCTCCACGATCACCCCGAGGATCCCCTCGGAGCCGAGCAGGAGGTGGTCGGGACTTGGCCCCGCCCCCGAGCCCGGCAGCCGGCGGCTCCTCCACTCCCCCGCTGGGGTGACGGCCCGGACCGATTCCACCAGGTCGTCGATGTGGGTGTAGAGGGTGGCGAAGTGTCCCCCGGACCGGGTCGCGATCCAGCCTCCGAGGGTTGAGAACTCGAACGACTGGGGGAAGTGGCGGAGGGTGAGGCCGTGGTCGCGCAGCTGATCCTCGAGGCGGGGTCCGCTCGCGCCGGCCTGGATCCGCGCCGCCCGCGACACCGGATCGACCTCGAGGACCCGGTCCATCCGGCGAAGGTCGATCGTCACCACCCCGCGGTAGGCCTCGCCGACCCGCGGCTCGACCCCGCCGACGACGCTGGTGCCACCGCCGTAGGGAATCGCGGCCGCGCCCTGGTCGGCGCACCAGGAGATGACCGCATCGACGTCCTCGGGCGATTCGGGGTAGGCGACGAGGTCGGGTGGATGCTCGAACTGCCCCCGCATCCCCCTGACGACGTCGCGATAGGCCTTGCCGAGGGCGTGCGAGACCCGCTGGTAGCGGTCGGCCGAGAACATGTCGGCCAGCTCCTTCGGCGGCTGCAGCCGGGGATCGGGCAGCTCGACCGCCTCCAGCGGCACCGGCTCCTCGATCTCGTCCACCTCGAACCCGAGCCGCTCGTGGACCGACCGCGCGATCCCTTCGAGCGCGGCCCGGTCGGGCTGCTGGTCCTCGTAGCCCCAGCCCCAGTGCTTTAACCGCCGGACATGAGGGCCGGCCGCTCTCACCAATGAACGCCGCGCATCAGGTACGCGAAGGCGACGCCCTCGGTCGATGGCTGCTCGTCGGGCGCCTTACCGTCCTCCTTCTTCCCCTTGGCGGCACTCGAGTCCGGGAAGAGCTTGTAGGCGGTATTGAGGATCGCGTCGGAGGCCTTCGGCGAGAGGTTGTAGAGAAGCTCGCCGAAGTTGCCGAGCCGGGTCGCCACCTTCTTGGGCTTCCGGATCATCGCGTCGCAGATCATCTCCGCGGCCTCGTCCGGGGTGATCGTGGGGAAGGCGTCGTACATCTTTGTCGGGGCGATCATCGGCGTCCGAACCAGCGGCATGTGGATGGTGGTGATGTGGACGCCGTCGTCGATCACCTCGGAGGCGACGCAGCGCGACCAGGCGTCGAGGGCCGCTTTGGAGGCGACGTAGGCTGAGAAGCGCGGGGTGTTGGTCTGCACCCCGATCGAGCTGATGTTGATGATGTGGCCGCCCTTGCGGCCGGCGGTCAGCTTTCGCATCGTCGGCAGCAGGCTGAGGATCAACCGCAGCGCCCCGAAGTAGTTGAGCTGCATGGTGCGCTCGAAGTCGTGAAAGCGGTCGTACGAGAGCGCGATCGAGCGCCGGATCGAGCGGCCGGCGTTGTTGACGAGGACGTCGACTCGGCCGTGCTCCTGGAGCACCTCGCTCGCCATCCGCTCGACGTCGGCGATATCGGAGAGGTCGCAGCGGTGGATGAAGGCGGCCCCGCCCGCGTCGTCGATCTCCGCCCTCGTCTCATCGAGCTTCTCGGGGGTGCGGGCGACCAGCAGCACCGTCGCCCCCGCCGCCGAGCACTTGATCGCCGTCGCTCTGCCGATCCCCGAGGAGGCCCCGGTGATCAGCACCACCTTGCCGCCGATCGCACCGGCCAGCGATCGGTCCTTGAACAGGTCCGGGTCGAGGTTTCGCTCCCAGTAATCCCACAGCTTGTCGGCGTAGCTCGGCAAGGGCGGGACGCTGATCCCGGTCCCCTCGAGCGCCGCCCGGGCGCGAGAGGAGTCGAAGCTGGTCGGGTAGTTGATGTAGACGAGGACCTCGCGCGGGATCCCGAGGTCGTGGAGGATCTGGTCGGTGATCCGCTTCACGGGCGGCAGCATCTGGATCCCCATCCGGATCTGCTTGGGGACGAAGTTGAACATCCGCGAGTCGATCCGCATCGCGGCCTCGGGGGCGTGAGCCGCCTTGGCGAACACGTTGATGATCTGCCCAGCGGACATCGGGTTCGGGTCGGTGAGGTGGAAGGTCTGGCCGTCGAGCCCGTCGAGGTGCGCGATGTGCTCCATCGCCTTGGCCACGAAGTCGACCGGGACGATGTTGATCTCACGGCCCTCCATCCCGACTCCCGGGAACCATTGGGGGACCAGGTTGCGGGCGCGCTGGAGGAGCTTGAAGAAGTAGTAGGGGCCGTCGATCTTGTCGATCTCGCCGGTCTCGGAGTGCCCGACGACGATCCCGGGGCGGTAGACGCGCCACGGAACCTTGCACTCTTCCCTGACGACACCCTCGGACTCGTGCTTGGTCTCGAAGTAGGGGTGGTTGTCCAGCTTCTCGGCCTCCTCGAACATGTCCTCGGTGAAGGTGCCCTCGTAGAGGCCGGCGGCGGCGATCGAGCTGACCATGTGGAAGCGCTTCGCCTCGATCGCCTCGGCGAGCCTCACCGCCTCGCGAGTGCCCTCGACGTTGGCGACCCGCTGGCTGGCGGCGTCCGCGGTCATGTCGTAGATCGCGGCGAGGTGGAAGAAGTGGTCGACCCTCCCCCGCAGCTCCTCGATCTGGCCCTCGATGCCGAGATGGGGCTGGGAGAGATCGCCGATCACCGCGACGATCCGGTCGGGATCGGCGCCCCAGCGGGCGCGAAGCTCCTCGAGCCGCCCCCGCGATCCCTCACGCACGAGCACGTAGATGGTCCCCTCCCGCTCGAGCAAGAGCTCGACCAGGTTTCGACCGATGAAGCCGGTGGCGCCGGTGACGAAGTAGCTCATCTCAGCCCTCCTGCATCTGCTGGGCGGACCCTACACTCTGCCTGATGGCGCTTCACCTCGATCCGATCGGCCGCGATGACCCCGAGCGGGAGCAACGGCTGAAGGGAGCCGCGGGCAGGATCGAGATCCGGCCCTCGAGCCGGGTCGCGCATCTGGCGACGCGCTCCCTCGCCTGCCCCGATTGCGGGATGCCGCTGGCGCTGGCCGGACCCGTCGGCTGGAGCGAGGAGATCGCGTGCGGGTTCTGCGAGGCGATCGCCCCCGCCAGGGCATACCTCCAGCGCCACGGCTGGCCCCGGGTGAACGTGATCGCCCGCCTCGAGTAGCGCCATTCTCCCCGCCGACCGGTCAATCCGAAGGTCATACAGTTAGGAGGAATGGCGACCGAGACCACGGTGCAGGTACTGATGCCCGAGATGGGCGAGTCGGTGACCGAGGGCACCGTGCTCGAGTGGCACGTGGCCGAGGGCGATGCGGTCGAGGAGGGACAGACGGTGGTCGAGGTGTCGACCGACAAGGTCGACGCCGAGGTCCCCGCCCCCGCCTCCGGGACGATCACGAGGATCCTGGTCGGCCCC
>JBKPIY010000028.1:0-38570 GCA_046730475.1 Actinomycetota bacterium | reverse complement strand
TCGCAGGCCTCGGCGAGGGCGGCGACGGTGGCGTCGTTGTCGACGTAGACCGGGACCCCGAGCCGTTCCTCGAGGACCGACTGGAGGGGGACGTCGCGTAGGGGGATGTTGACGCTCGCCCGGGCGGTCCCGGTGGCGAAGTCGACCACGGACGGGATCCCGATCCCCACCGCCGCCGCCTCCCGCCCCCCGGCCGTCTTGATCGCCCCGGCCAGCTCCTCGATCAGCGCCCGGGAGCTCTCCGAGCTCGTCGGGAGCAGCGTCGACTCCGACAGCGCCGCCCCGTCGAAGGTCGCGATCGCGAGCTTGGTGCCGCCGAGGTCGACGCCGATCAGGGGGCCGGCGAGGGTGGCCATCGTCCGGAGTTTCACATAGGGTGGCGCGGTGCATCGGGGCCCGATCCACCGGTGAACTTCCTCACCCTCCTCCCGCTGGCGTTCGTGATGATCGCCGGGCCGCAGATCCTGAGCGCGGTCTTCCTCGCCACCAGTGAGAACTGGGAACGGAACTCGGCCGCCTACGTGTTCGGCGCGGCCCTGTCGATCACGATCGTGGTCACGATCGCGTACCTCGTTCTCAACGGCGTCTCCAATCAGGGGGCGTCGAACGACTCGCTCTACGTAATCGTGCTCGTGCTGCTGGTCCTTGCCGCCCTTCACACCTTCCGCACCCGGAAGACGGCCGAGCCCCCGAAGTGGATGGGGAGGCTCCAGGCGGCGACCCCGCGGTTCTCGTTCAGGCTCGGCATCCTGCTCCTGGGCTTCTTTCCCACCGACATCCTCACCTCGGTCGCCGTCGGCTCCTACCTCGCCGGGCATGGCGACCCCTGGTGGCACTCGCTCCCCTTCATCGGGCTGACGCTGCTGTTCTTGGCCCTGCCCTCGCTGGTCGTGGTCATGTTCGGCCGCCGCGCGAGGGAGTTCCTCCCCAAGGCGCGCGACTGGATGAACGACAACTCCTGGGTGGTGAACGAGGTCGTGATCGTGTTCTTCATCGGGATCACCGCAAGCAACCTCTGAAGCCGAGCGGGCGGCGCCGATCACCGCCCCGACCTCCCGGGGAGCGGGCCCCCCTAACGGGGAGCGGCGGGGTGGCGGACGGCCCGGTGGCGGCGGGGAACGATCTTGAGGTCGAGGGTGTCCTCGCCGAACACGACCTTGCTCTGAAGCCGGGACTGCAGCCGGCCGCCCTTGCCGAACACGGCGGCCCCGAGCAGCGAGTCGTTGCGCGGGAACGCCCTCAGATCGGCGAGGAACTGATCGAAGCTGCTCGGCTCGCCGCTCCCGGAACCGGTGCCCCGCCCGCCGCTCCCGGCCCTTGCCGCCAGCCAGCGGGCGATCCCGGCGCGGTTGCGGACGGGCGCGGTCTTCGGGGCACCGAGGCTCTCGCCGGACGAATCCCCCCCGCCGGAGAGGCCGAGCAGCTCGCCGCCGCCGAGGACGTCGATCTGGCCGGAGTGCCGCCGAGGCACGTGGAAGGCCAGGATGACCGTCCTGGCGGCGGCGCCGTCGGAGGCCCTGAGCACCACCCGGGCCCGAATCCGGTCGCCGGGATTGACCTGCATCCGCGTCAGGTTGCGGAACCGGCGGCCGTTTCGCGACCACAGCGCCCGGGAGAAGCTGTACTGGCGCTGGGTCCGCTCGACGGAGACGTCCGTGTGCACCGAGGTGACGTGGACCTCCTCGAAGCCGTTCGTCTCGAGCTCGAACAAATCCTCGTCGAGCTCGAGCATCGAGAGGAAGGAGATGTCGTCGCCCGACACCCACCGGTTGGTCCTGGTGAACGTGAACGGCGCTCCGCCCGCTCGGGTCCCGTGGACGGTGAAGGTGAGGAAGGAGCTGCCGCCGCTGATCTGGTTGAAGGTCGCGTCGATGTTGGCGATCCCGTGCTCGGCGGCGAGGTCGGGGAAGACGAACCCCGAGCTCCCGGGGGTATCGACGGCATCGGTCTCGCCGGCCCGGACCTTGCCGGTGTCGAGCGCGGTGGTCGTCTGGGTGATCGGGATCGTCGGAATCGGCTCGCCGAGGGCTCCCCTGAGCCCCTGGAGCCGGTCGAGGTCGACGATCCCGATCGGGTCCGTGATGTTGGCGAGCTTGTAGGGCTCCAGCGCGTCGTCGACGATCGTGACGATGTCGGCGCGGCTCGCTCCCAGCACGGTCGGCCCGGCGAACAGGAAGGGGTGGCCGAAGGCGAGCGCCCGGCCGTTGCAGACGTAGGTGGTCGTCCCGATCGCGCCGGCGGTGACGTCTCCGTAGGAGAGGGCGGCGGCGAACGAGTCGCCCGCGGCCACCGTCGCCGTCGGGGTGAGCGACGCGCGGGCGCTGGCGCCGCCGGTGACGATGAAGGGATCGTCCGCCTGGGAGCCGATCCTGGCGAGAGCGTCGCGGTGCCGCGGGAACATCCCGCCGGAGACCGCAAGCGGCACCTTGAGCCGGGTCATGGTCGAGGGCACCGACGAGGTCGAGGTTCCCTCGGCGGCGGCGATCCGGCTGCGCAGGTTGGTCGTCAGCGAGACGGAGGCGGGCGTCGGGGCGCTCGCGGTGGCGGGCTCGCCGAGCAACTCCAGCATGTCGTCGGCGGGGGTGACGCCGCCGATCGGGCTTGGGCCCTCGGCGAAACCGAGCGAGAGCGCCCCGATCAGCTTGCCGCCGGGCGAGTAGATCGGCGACCCGGACATCCCCGCCGAGATCCCGCCGCCGCCGTCGTCGATCACCTGGCCGGACGCCTTCACCACGATCAGGTCCCGGCCCGGCGCAATCCCATCGGGAAGCACCCCGAGAACGGTGGCGTCGAAGGACTCGGGGGTATCGCCGACGCGGACGGTGTAGCCCGTCTCGGGGTCGCCCGGGTTGAGCGCGCTCGGCCGAACGGTGTCCGGACAGTCCGGGAGGGGGGCGGCGGCGGCCCCGGAGGGAACGAGCAGGCAGGCGAGCCCAGCCGCGAGGGGAGCCGCGAGCGAGGCGAGCGGGGGGCGGGGACGATAGAAGCGGACGGGGAAGGTATAGACGATCGTGGAGGCCCCGGGGTGGGGCTCCGCGCCATCGGCGATCCTGGCCGCCGGGTGCTCAGCGTCGGGGCGGGGGCTGCTCGACGGAGGAGCCGCGGCGCTCGCCGTCAGCCGTCGCTTGTTCGGAGGGGCGACCCCCGATCAGGTCCTGGAGACGGCGGCGGTGCTCGCGGTGGCGCTGCTCACGCGCTTGGGCGAGCCGGATCCGCCTACCATCGGTCCCGTACCGCCGCCGCGCCCACCAGGAGTCGGGGCGCCCGACGCGGGTAGCGGAGAACCAGGCGATCGGGGGAAACAGCATCCCGGCGACCGCCGACGTGTACTTGCCCTTCAGGGCGGCTACCAGGCAGAAGGCGAGGTTCACCGCCACCGTGACCGCGATCGCCGCCCCGGAGCCCCCGCTTGCGCCCAACGGGGCCGTGCCCTCGATGAAACAGGCCCCGATGATGGCGGCGAAGATCACGGCGTCCACCGACTGCCGGCCCTCCTCGGCCCAATAGACGTCCTCGAGGTGGAGCCAGAGGGCGAACTCGTCCAGCGTCAGTCCGGCACCGACCCCGAACAGCGCCGCGAGCACCTCGATCCACGGGCTGTCCGGCTGCAGGGCGAAGTCGAGGAACCCGGCGAGCATCAGCAGCACGATCCCGAACACGAGATGGTGGATGTGCAGGCCGCTCCCGGTCTCGATGTTGCCCGGCCACCACGAGACCTCGGCGCGAATCATCCTGGTGCTGAAGCGGATGAACCCGAAGGAGAGCAGCATCGCCACCAGCAGCACGAGCCCCGCGCGCTGGCCCGCGGAGTCGAGGAACTCGCTGCCGCTGAGCTCGAAGCTCAGCGCGCCGAGGGTTAGGAGCTCGCGAGGAGCTCAGGCGGCGGCGGCGGGGCGGCGCTTCGGCGGCGCGCCGCGCCGCACCGTGATCTCGGGCTCCACCAGGTCGGCGAGGAACCGGCCGGTGTAGGAGTCGGGAGCCGCGGCGACCTGCTCCGGCGTCCCGGCGGCAAGCACCCGGCCGCCCTCCTCCCCGCCCTCCGGGCCGAGGTCGATGATCCGGTCGGCGGTCTTGATCACGTCGAGGTTGTGCTCGATCACGATCACCGTGTTGCCGGCTCCGACGAGCCGGTCGAGGACCTCGAGCAGTCGCTGGACGTCGGCGAAGTGGAGGCCGGTGGTCGGCTCGTCGAGGATGTAGAGGGTGTCGCCGGTGGCCACCTTCGAGAGCTCGGTGGCAAGCTTCACTCGCTGGGCCTCCCCGCCCGACAGCTGGGTCGCGGGCTGGCCGAGGCGGATGTAGTCGAGGCCGACGTCGTGGAGCGTCCGCAGGCGGCGGGCGATCTTGGGAATGTCCCTGAAGAACTCGCAGCCATCGGCCACCGACATCTCGAGCACGTCGGCGATCGACCTCCCCTTGAAGCGGACCTCGAGGGTCTCGCGGTTATAGCGCTTGCCGTGGCATTGCTCGCAGGGCACGTACACGTCCGGCAGGAAGTGCATCTCGATCTTGATCTGCCCGTCGCCGCGGCACACCTCGCAGCGCCCCCCCTTGACGTTGAAGCTGAACCGTCCCGGCCTGTAGCCGCGCGCCCGCGCCTCGCGCGTCTGCGAGTAGAGCTGGCGGATGTGATCGAAGACGCCGGTGTAGGTCGCCGGGTTCGACCGCGGGGTGCGGCCGATCGGCGACTGGTCGATGTTGATGATCTTGTCGATCGCCTCGAGGCCTTCGATCCTGGCGTGGGCACCGGGGCGGAGCTTCGCCTGGTGGAGGCGGTTGGCGACCGCCGGATAGAGGGTCTCGTTGACGAGGGTCGACTTCCCCGAGCCCGACACGCCGGTCACCGAGCAGAGGACGCCGAGCGGGATCGTTACGTCGATTCCCTTCAGGTTGTGCTGGCGCGCGCCGCGGATCACCAGCTCGCCCCGGGGCTCGCGCCGCACCTGCGGGACCGCGATCGAGCGCTGTCCCGCCAGGTACTGGCCGGTGAGCGAGGCCGGATCGGCCTCGATCTCGTCCGGGGTCCCCTCGGCGATCATGTGGCCTCCGTGCTCGCCTGCGCCCGGCCCCAGGTCGACGATGTGATCGGCGGCCCGGATCGTCCCCTCGTCGTGCTCGACCACGATCACGGAGTTGCCGAGGTCGCGGAGCCGCGCCAGCGTCGCCAGCAGCTTCGCGTTATCGCGCTGGTGGAGCCCGATCGAGGGCTCGTCGAGGATATAGAGGACGCCGACCAGGCTGGAGCCGATCTGGGTGGCGAGCCTGATCCGCTGGGCCTCGCCGCCGGACAGCGTCCGCGCCGAGCGAGCGAGCGACAGATACCCGACCCCGACGTTGTCGAGGAACGCCAGCCGATCGCTGATCTCGCGGACCAGCAGCCGGGCGATCGCCCGCTCGGTCTCGGTCAGCTCGAGGCCCTTGATCCAGGCAAGGGCAGCCCGGGCGGAGAGCTCGGTGTACTGGTGGATCGAGAGCCCGCCGACCTTGACCGCGAGGCTCTCGGGCCGTAGGCGGGCGCCGCCGCAGTCCGGACAGGGCTGCTCGGCCATGTACCCCTCGATCCGCTCCCGGACCCCGTCGGAATCGGTCTCCTCGTAGCGGCGCTCGAGGTTGTTGACGATCCCCTCGAACCGGACCGAATAGGACCGGCGGCGGCCGAAGCGGTTCGTGTAGCTGACCGCGTGGCGCTCGGAGCCGGTTCCATAGAGGAAGATCTCGCGGTCGGAGCCGCTCAGGTCCTGCCAGGGGGCGTCGGCGTCGATCCCGTAGGAGTCGGCCACCGCCTCCACCAGCCGCTTCCAGTAGCGCGAGTGTCCGAGCCGCCAGGGCTGGAGCGCACCCTCCGACAGCGCCAGGGTCGGGTCGGGGACCACGAGCTCGGGATCGATCACCCGCTGGAAGCCGAGCCCGTGGCAGCGCTCGCAGGCGCCGTGGGGGGAGTTGAAGGAGAAGATCCGCGGCTCGAGCTCCGGGATCGAGGCACCGCAGTTGAGGCAGGCGAAGCGCTCGCTGTAGGTGTGGCGCTCGGCGACGTCGGCCGGGAGCTTGCCCGCGGCCCTCGCGCCCTTGACGCCGCCCGCCCGCCGCGACTCTCGCTCGGCGTCGGTCTCCTCGGGTCCCCCGCTCGCCTGGACGACGTCGATCTCGACTACCCCGCCCGCGAGCCCCGCCGCCGCCTCGATCGACTCCGACAGCCGGCGGCGGAGATCGCTCTTCATCACCAGGCGATCGATCACCACCGAGATGTCGTGCTTGAACTTCTTGTCGAGAACGATCTCCTCGTCGAGGCGGCGCAGCTCGCCGTCGACCCGGACCCGCCCGTAGCCCTCGAGCCGAAGCTGCTCCAGCAGCTTGCCGTACTCACCCTTCCGGCCCCTGACCACCGGGGCCATCACCATGAACCGGGTCCCTTCATCCATCGTCATCACCCGGTCGGCGATCTGCTCGACGGACTGGCCCTCGATCGGCTCGCCGCACTCCGGGCAGTGGGGGTGTCCGACCCGCGCCCACAGCAGGCGCAGGTAGTCGTAGATCTCGGTCACCGTGCCCACCGTCGAGCGCGGGTTTCGCGAGGTCGTCTTCTGGTCGATCGAGATTGCCGGGGATAGCCCCTCGATCGAATCCACGTCGGGCTTCTCCATCAGGCCGAGGAACTGGCGGGCGTAGGCCGACAGCGACTCGACGTAGCGGCGCTGGCCCTCGGCGTAGATCGTGTCGAAGGCAAGGCTCGACTTCCCGGAGCCCGAGAGCCCGGTGACGACGATGAGGGCGTTGCGCGGCAGCTCGAGGTCGATCCCCTTGAGGTTGTGCTCGCGCGCCCCCCGAATCACGATCCGATCGCTGGGGGCCATGGACACCGATTCTAGGAGGCGAACGGACGTTCCCTCCGCCACCGCCCCGTTCCCACTGGATAACGGGGATAGGGTTGGGGCCGATGCAGGTGTCCACCCCCGATCGGCGTCCGCTCGTGCTCTGTTACGACGGATCTGAAGACGCCCGCCACGCGATCGCCGAGGCGGGGGCGCTGCTCGGGCCGGGCAAGGCGGTGGTGCTCCATCTGTGGAAGCCGCCTTCGGCGCTGTTCACCCACGGGAAGCTCGTCGAGCCTCCCCACCCCCTGGCCGAGGCGGTGGCCGAGTTCGATGCCGAGGCCGGGAAGGAGGCGGCCCGGGTGGCCGAGGAGGGCGCAAAGCTCGCGCGCGAGGCCGGCTTCGAGCCGGAGCCGTTGTGCGAGAAGGTCGGCCGCAGCCTGTGGCCGGTGATCGTCCAGCTGGCCGAGGACCGCGACGCGCGGGTGGTGGTGGTGGGGTCGCGCGGCCGCTCGGGCGTCCCCTCGAGCCTGCTCGGGAGCGTCTCCAGCGGGGTCGTCCATCACAGCGGGCGCCCGGTGCTGGTGGTGACGCCGCCGGGTCAGCGGTCTCGGGGCGCGAACCCCAATTGAGGGCGCCGCGATCGACCGGCCCGGCCCGCGCCCGCCGCCAGTCCGGCGAGGGGCCGCCCCCGATCACCCGGCGCCAGGTTCTGGTGGCGGGGCTGTTCGTGCTGGTCGCCATCGGGGCCCTCTACGTCCTCGTCCCGGCATTGGCGGGAATCAAGGACACCTGGGATCGGCTCGGGAACGGCGAGCCGGGCTGGCTGACGGCCGCCCTCTTCCTCGAGATCGCGTCATTTGGCTGCTACGTCGCCCTGTTCCGGGCCGTGATCGGGCGGGACGAGGGGATCGACTGGGCGCAGAGCTACCGGATCACGATGGCCGGGCTCGCCGCCACCCGCCTGATCGCCGCGGGCGGGCTCGGCGGGATCGCGCTCACGGTGTGGGCGCTTCGCCGCGACGGTCTCGACCCCCGGACGGTGGCGCTGAAGATGGCGGTCCTCATGGTCCTGCTCTACGCGGTCTACATGGGCGCCGTGATCGTCGCCGGGATCGGGTTGCGGGTGGGAATCTTCTCCGGCGCCGCTCCCTTCGCGCTCACCGTCCTGCCGGCCTCGATCGCGGCCGCGATCGTCGCCCTGTGCCTGGCGGTCGGGGCCAGGGGCGGGGACCTCGGTGAGGCAGCGAAGCGGCTGGGCGCGTCGCGGCGAAGCGAGCGACTCCGCGCCGCCCTCCAGACGGTTCCCCGGACCCTGGCGGAGGGCGTCAGGGGCGCAATCGAGCTCCTGCGCACCCGGCCCGCGGACACCCTCGGAGCGGTCGGATGGTGGGGATTCGACATCGCCGTGTTGTGGGCGTGCCTGCACGCCTTCGGGAACCCGCCGCCGCCGGCGGTGCTGGTGATGTCGTACTTCGTCGGAATGACGGCGAACCTGCTGCCCCTCCCGGGCGGCATCGGCGGCGTCGAGGGCGGGATGATCGGAGCGCTGGCGGCGTTTGGAGTGCCCGGCGGGCTGGCCCTGGTCGGGGTCCTCTCCTACCGCGCCTTCTCCTTCTGGCTCCCCACCATCCCCGGCGCCGTCGCCTACCTCGGGATCCTGCGCCGCGAGCCGGTCGTGTCGACCGCCTGAGGTCTCCTGGCCCACCTCGGCCCGCTCCGGCGTCCGGGTTATGGGGTGACAGCCGCGACCCGGAGGTGGCTCCTTCCGGCGCGAGCGATCGCCCACCCGGCGGTGGCGCCGGCGACCGCGATCCCGAGCCCGATCCGGAAGCCGCCCCCGCTCACCGCGGCGCCGGCAACCAGCGACCCGAGGCCCGAGCCGACGACATGCGAGGTGAGCACCCAGCCGAGCGCCTCGGTCTCCGTTCCGGCGGGCGCCAGGCGCTGGACCAGCAGGTACTCGGTGGCGGTGGTGGGGGCGAAGGCGAGCCCGGAGAAGACGATCATGGCGGCCATCGCGGGAATCGAGCTCGCGAGCAGCAGCGGGGCGAAGCCCAGGGCGAGGAGCATCAGCAGGGTGACGTAGCGGTCGCCGGCGGGCTGCGCCAGCGCCGGGCGCCGTACCAGGCGCCCGCGATCAAGCTGACCACGGCCTGGATCGAGATCAGCGGCCCCACCGCCTCGGGCGAGCCGTGGGCAGCGCCGAAGGCGGTGAGCGCGATCACGAGGGCGCCGTCGGAGAAGCCGAGGCCCGATCCGCCCGCGACCAGCACCCAGAGGGCCGGGGTGCGCAGCGGCCCCGCCCGGTGGCGGTGCCCGTCTGTGGCGGGGCGCCACTCGCGCGAGGCGCGCGAGGCGGCGAAGGGGAGCACCCCGGCCACGGTCACGGCGACGGTCGCGAGCACAGCCCAGTCGGCGCCCGCCCAGGCGGCGATCCCCGCCGCGAGCAGGGGGCCGGCGATGAAGATGGTCTCGATCATCACCGCGTCGAGCGCCAGCGCCGACTGGAGCTGCCAGCACGAACCCGATCAGGGTTGCGCTCTGGATCGACACGGTCGACAGGAGCACTCTCGTCTGCCCGATCCGATCGATCCTCCGGCCGAGCGCGGGCAAGCCGATCCCGGCGCCGACCGTGAAGCAGGCCTCGACCGCCCCAGCGCTTGCGAGCGAGCCCGTGGTCGAGCGGATGAGGAGGATCCCCGCGAGCCCGGTGGCTGCGTAGGGCAGCCGCGCGACCAACGCGGCGGCCAGGGGGACGCGCATCCCGGGGATCCGGAGCAGGTCGCGGTAGGGAGCGAGCATCCGGCCAGGGTGGCACGGCGCTGGGTAGGCTCGCAAATGTGACCGAGCCGCCGGCGGTGACTGGAATCTCGGAGCTGGTGCTGGAGGTCTCCGACCTGGAGGCGGCGCGGCTCTTCTACCGCGACCAGCTCGGGTTCGAGGAGACCCTCTACGGAGAGGGGCGGGAAGGCCGCTACTGGTACCTGGTCGGGGAGTCGGCGCGGTTGGGCCTGTGGACCGAGCAGGTCGGCCTCGCCGGAGGTCGAGGCGGGGCCCACGTTCATTACGCCTTCCACGTCGAGGAACCAGAGCTCGACCGCCTCCTACGGCGGCTGGAGGACCGCGGGGTCGAGGTGGAGGGGCCGGTCCAGCTGGGTCCCGGGCGGGCGATCTACCTCACCGACCCCGACGGCAACGTGGTCGAGTTCTGGTCCCAGGACATGGCCGAGTACGCGTCGGGCGCCAGGGGCGGCGGCGGGCCGGGAACCTTCCGGCCCGACCGGGACGGCGACTGAGGCGGGCGCCGCCCCGCCCGAGAGGGGGGACGGACCTCCCGCGATGAGCACGCGCCCGCGACCGCGCCGAGCGGCGCGCCCGGACGGGCGCTAGATCGACTCGGGCGTCGGGCCCCCGACCTGGACGGCCCCCTCCATGATCCCGTCGATCTCGGCCAGATCCTCCTCGCTCAGCCGCCGCTCCGACGCTTCCACCGCGCTCACGATGTGGGCGGGGTTACGGGTTCCGACGATCGCGGCGTGGACGGCCGGGTTGGCGAGCACCCAGGCGACGGCAAGCTGGCTGATCGTGAGCCGGCGCTCTCCCGCGAACGCCTTCAGCTCGTCGACCACCCCGAGGTTGCGCTTGAAAGCGTCGCCCCGGAACAGGGAGCTGCCCGCGCGCCAGTCGCCCTCGGCGAACCGCTGGTCCTCGGTCATCGTCCCGGTGAGGAGCCCGTGCCCGAGGGGGGCGTAGACGAAGACGCCGATGTCGTGCTCGGCGCAGTAGGGCAGGACTTCGTCCTCGACCTCGCGGCGGAACAGGTGGTAGACGGGCTGGAGCGTCTCCAGCGGACGGGTGCGGGCGAACTCGGCCATCTGCTGGGGGCTGAAGTTCGAGGCGCCGACATGGCGGATCTTCCCCTCGTCGACAAGGCCCTGGAGCGCCTTGGCGGTCTCGGCGAACGGGGTGTTGGGGTCGGGCCAATGCAGCTGGTAGACGTCGATATGGTCGACGCCGAGGGCGCGAAGGCTCGCCTCGACTCCGTCGCGGAGCGCACCCGGGCTCGAGTCCCGGGTCAGCCGGTCACCCTCCATCCGCAGCCCGCCCTTGGTCGCGATCACCAGCTCGTCGCGGTTCGAGCCGAGCTCGTCGGCGAGGGCGCGACCGAGGAGCTCCTCGGAGGCGCCCCAGCCGTAGGCGGCGGCGCTGTCGAAGAAGTTGATCCCGAGCTCGCGGGCGCGCTGAATGGCCTCGGTCGCCTCTCTCTCGTCGAAGGCGCCCCAGTCGCCACCGAGCTGCCAGGTGCCGAAGCAGATCGGGGAGACCTCGAGGTGGGTCATTCCGAGGGTCACTCTTTCCATCCTGGGTCCTACTTCTCCTTCGCTCGAAGCCGAGGCGCCCAAGGCTTCCTTCCCGATCGGACCGCCAGGCTAAACCGCCCCGGCTCAGCGCTTCGCGCGCTCCATCACCTCCCCCGCGATCTCCTCGCGGGTCTCCGCCGGGATCTCGTCGCTGAGCGAGGCGACGATCTCCTCCCGGGTGGCTCCGTCGAGCGCCATCTTCATCGCCACCAGCCGGGCGGCGCCCTCCTCGGCCCCGCCGGCCCCCCTTGGCGAGGGCTCCGGCGCGGGCGGCGGCTCGGCCGGCGCGGGTGACGAGACCTCGCCGGCAGCGAGCTCGTCGAGCGCCCTCCTGGCCCGCTCGATCCGCGCCCGGGTCTCGGCCTCCGCGCGCTCCCGGATCGTCTTCGCCTCGGCCTCGGCGGCGGCGATGATCTCCTTGCCCCGCTCCTCCGCCTCGCGGACAACCTCGGCTGCCCTGCCCTCCGCCTCTGCGATCACCTCGCGGACCCGGTCTGCCGCTCGCTGGGCCAGCTCCTCGGCGCTCACCACGGGGATTCTGCCTTACCCGCGGCGGTCCGGCGCTACCCGTAGGTCGGGGTGGCCGGGATCTCCTTGCCCGCCCGCACCGCCTCGACCACCTCCCGGGCCTCGGCGGGTCGGTACTCCTCACCGTAGACGGCGCCCGGGCGACGCGGCGCCTCCATCACTTCGCAGCCGGCGGTGCTGCCGAGGTCGACGGGGGCGTAGCCGGCGTCCGCGATCAGCCGGGCGACCACCCGCTTCGCCTCCTCGTCGTCGCCGCAGATCCACTGGACCACCCGCTCCGCCTCCGGCCGATTGGCGGCCTCGGCCTAAAGGCCGAGGTGAGCGTGTTGCAGCTCTTCGTGTAGCGGGCCCCGGGCATCCGCGCCGCGTTGTGCTGAGCCGCCGTCTCGCCCTCGCCCGGGAGGCCCACGCTGCCGTACTGGTTGGTGGTATCGATCACGATCTTCCCGTCGAGCTTGCCCGCCTGGGCGAGGGCCTCGTCGATCGCGTCCCACGGCACCGACAGGACCACCACCTCGCCGAACTCGGCCGCCTCGGCGGGCGTCCCGGCGGACGCCCCCTCGCCGATCTCGGCGGCGAGCGCCTCGAGCCTGCTCCGGTCGCGAGCGAAGCTGAGCTTCACCTGATGGCCGCCGTTCGCAAACTGCCGCGCGCAGTTGCCGCCGATCCGCCCGGCCCCGACGATTCCGATCTTCATTCCTTCCCCCTTTCTACGCCCGGATCGCGTCGAGGTCGGCGCGGAGCTCCTTGAGCTCGTCGCGGATCCGGGCCGCCTCCTCGAAGCGGAGGTCGTCGGCGGCGGCGAGCATCTCCTCCTCCAGCTCGACGCACAGGCGCTCCAGCTCCTCGGGCGTCTTGGCGGCGGTCTCCTCTCGGCGCCGGCGGCGGCGGCGGGGCGCCTGCGACTCCATCGCCAGGAACTCCGCCATGTCGGAGATCCCCTTCTTGACGGTCTCGGGGGTGATCCCGTGCTTCTCGTTGTAGGCGAGCTGGATCGCGCGGCGGCGATCGGTCTCGGAGATCGCCTCCCGCATCGCGGACGTCTGCTTGTCGGCGTACATCAGGACCTTCCCACGGACGTTGCGGGCAGCGCGGCCGATCGTCTGGATCAGGCCGGTCTCGCCGCGGAGGAAGCCCTCCTTGTCGGCGTCCAAGATCGCCACCAGCGAGACCTCGGGGAGGTCGAGGCCCTCGCGGAGCAGGTTGACGCCCACGAGGGCGTCGAACTCGCCGAGGCGAAGCTCGCGGATGATCTGGATCCGCTCCAGGGTGTCGATCTCGGAGTGCAGGTAGCGGACCCTGAAGCCGTGCTCGAGCAGGTACTCGGTGAGGTCCTCGGCCATCTTCTTCGTCAGGGTCGTGACCAGGACCCGCTCGTCCCGCTCGGCCCTCACCCTGACCTCGTTCATCAGGTCGTCGATCTGGTTGCGGGTCTCGCGCAGCTCGACCTCGGGGTCGACGATCCCGGTCGGGCGGACGATCTGCTCGACGACCCGCGAGGCCTCCGCCCGCTCCCACGGCCCGGGGGTCGCCGAGACCAGCACCATCTGGCCGACCCGGTCGAGAAACTCGTCGAACTTCAGCGGCCGGTTGTCGACCGCCGAGGGAAGGCGGAAGCCGAAGTCGACAAGGGTGGACTTGCGCGAGAAGTCCCCCTCGTACATCCCCCCGAGCTGGGGGATCGTCTGGTGGGACTCGTCGATGAAGACGACGAAGTCGTCGGGGAAGTAGTCGATCAGGGTGTAGGGCGGGCTCCCGGGCGGCCGGCCGTCGAAGATCCTGGAGTAGTTCTCGATTCCCGGGCAGAAACCCAGCTCGCGCAGCATCTCCATGTCGTAGCGGGTGCGCTGGGCGAGCCGGTGGGCCTCGAGCTGCTTGCCCCGCTCCTCGAACCAGGCGATCCGCTCCCGCAGCTCGCGCCCGATCTCCTCGACCGCGCGCTCCATCGTCTCCTCCTTGACGACGTAGTGGCTGGCCGGCCACACCGAGACATGGTCGATCTCGTCGAGCACCTCGCCGGTGAGGGGATCGAAGTGCTGGATCTCCTCGATCTCGTCGCCGAACAGCTGGACCCGGTAGGCCGACTCGGCGTAGGCCGGGTAGATCTCGAGGATCTCGCCGCGGGCGCGGAAGCTGCCGCGGGCGAGATTGGTGTCGTTGCGGCGGTACTGCATCCCGACCAGCTTCCGGAACAGCTCGGCGCGGTCGATCCACGCGCCGACCTTGAACAGCTGCATCTGCTCCCGGTAGAGGTCGGGGGAGCCGATCCCGTAGATGCAGGACACCGAGGCGACGATGATCACGTCGCGGCGGGCGAACAGCGCCGCGGTGGCGGCGTGGCGGAGGCGATCGATCTCGTCGTTGATCGACGAGTCCTTCTCGATGTAGAGGTCCTGGGCCGGGACGTAGGCCTCGGGCTGGTAGTAGTCGTAGTAGCTGACGAAGTACTCGACCGCGTTGCCGGGGAAGAACTCCCGGAACTCGTTGCAGAGCTGGGCGGCGAGCGTCTTGTTGTGGGCGATCACCAGTGCAGGGCGCTGGAGGCGCTCGATCGTCCCGGCCATCGTGAAGGTCTTGCCGGTGCCGGTGGCACCGAGCAGGGTGAGGATCCGCTCCTTCGCCTCGAGCCCCTCGACGAGGCCCGCGATCGCCCGGGGCTGGTCGGCGGTCGCCGTGTAGGCCGGGTTGAGCCTGAAGGTGGCCATCGCGTCCACGATAGCGGTGCCCGAGGGCGCCGATCGGGGCCGGCGGGCATGCGAATCGCCAGCCCGGGTAGGCGTAGCAGGTGCCCGCCTTGCTGCTCGGACCTCTGCTGCGCTACGTCGACGAGAGCTCGGCGACCATCTGGGTCGAGACCGACGGCCCCTGCGAGGTCGAGGTACTCGGGCGCCGCCAGTCCACCTTCAGGGTCGAGGGGCATCACTACGCGCTCGTCTCCCTGGAGGAGCTGGAGCCGGGGGAGGTCTACGAGTACGAGGTCCTGCTCGACGGCGAGCGGGTCTGGCCGGAGCCCGACAGCGGCTTCCCGCCCAGCCTGCTGCGGACGATCGAGCCGGAGGCACCGCTGCGGATCGTGTTCGGCTCCTGCCGCGTCGCCGTCCCCCATCATCCGCCGTACACCCTGACCAAGGACGAGGACCCCGACCACGGGCGCGAGATCGACGCCCTGTTCGCCCTCGCCAAGCAGATGCAGCACGAGCCTCCCGAGGAGTGGCCGCAGCTGCTGCTGATGCTTGGAGACCAGGTTTACGCGGACGAGGACGCGCCCCGGACCCGCGAGTTCATTCGGCGGCGGCGGGGCACGGCCGGTGAGCCGGGCGAGGAGGTGGCCGACTTCGAGGAGTACACGCACCTCTACCACGAGAGCTGGGGCGACGAGACGATCCGCTGGCTGCTCTCCACGATGCCCAGCGCGATGATCTTCGACGATCACGACGTCCACGACGACTGGAACACCTCGATCTCGTGGCTCGAGGAGATGCGCGGGAAGCCGTGGTGGGACCGTCGGATCACCGGGGCGCTTGTCAGCTACTGGGTCTACCAATACCTCGGCAATCTCTCCCCGAGGGCGATCGCCGAGCGCGGGCTGCTGGAACGGGTGCGGGCGGAGCCCGACGCGGGCCCGATGCTCCACGAGTGGGCCCGCGACGTCGACTGGGGCGACGGGGGCAGGCGCTGGAGCCATTGCCGCGATCTCGCGGGCGTTCGCCTGGTGATGCTGGATTCTCGCGAGGGACGCGTTCTCGACCGCCGTCCGCGCCGGATGTTCGACCAGGGCGAGTGGGATTGGCTGGCGCGGGTGATCCGGGGGGACGTGCGTCATCTGATCGTCGCCGACACCCTTCCGATCTTCCTCCCGCCCGCGATCCAGTCGCTCGAGTCCTGTAACGACGCGGTCGCGGCCGGCGCCTGGGGCAGGCCAATGAAGCCGCTCGCCGAGAAGCTCAGGCGAGCGATCGACCTCGAGCATTGGGGCGCCTTTCCGCACTCGTTCGATCAGATCGTCGAGCTGATGCGGAGCGCGGGCGCCGGCGAGCGCGGGGAGCCGCCGGCGTCGATCCTGACCCTGGGCGGCGACGTGCACCACGCCTACCTCGCCCGGGTCACCTACCCGGAGGACGCCGGCGTCGAGAGCGCCGTCTGGCAGGCGGTCTGCTCGCCGTTTCGAAACGCGCTCAGCAGCCGCGAGAGGCGAATCGCGAAGGCCGGCGACGCGCGGCTTGCGCGCCTCCTCAGCCGAGGGCTGGCCCGCGCCGCCGGGGTCAAGCTTCCATCCGTGGGCTGGCGGCTCGAGCAGCCGCCCACCTTCGACAACCAGGTCGGGACGCTCGATATCGACGGAGAGGCGGCGCGTATGAGGATCGAGCGGACGGTTCCGGGCGATTGGAGGCAGCCGCGACTGGAGACCTCGCTCGAGCGAGACCTGACCCGACCCTCCCCTAGCCGCTCAGCTCGCCGGCCTGAAGCAGCGCCCGCGCGGTAGCGAAGAAGGCCTCGCTGATGATCTCGACGAGGACCTCCAGGTCCGGCCCGCCGGTGTCGAGCCAGGCGAGCATCGCGGTCTCCATGAACCCGATCCAGGCGCGGAGGCCGACCTGGACCTCCGGCCGGTCGGGATCGACGCCGATCTGGAGGGCGATCCTCTCGACCGCCCCGGCGTGCATCCGGGCGAGCTCGTCGCGGATCCCGTCGAAGCCGATCGCCTTCGTCATCAGGGAGCGATAGCTGCGCTGGTGCTCCGACATCAGCGCCGCCCACGAGCGAATCGAGCTCTCGAGCCGCTCGCGCGGCGGCAGCTCGGGATCAGGGGCGATCCGCCAACGGAACCGCTCGATCAGCGGCCCCATCGCGGTGACGTACAGGTCCTTCTTGGTCCCGAAGTACTGGAAGATCAGCCCGTGGGAGACGCCCGCCGCCTCGGCGATCTCGTCGACCGAGACCTCGTCGTAGTCGCGCTCGGCGAACAGCTGAGTGGCCGCATCGAGGAGCTGGCGACGGCGCTCGCCCGCTCGCTTCGTGGTCAGGGGTCGCTGGGCCACAAGGTCAGGATAGCCACGGTTGACTTGGGGTCAACATTGCTATAGTTTCGCTGCGGTCACGGGAGGAGACCGGGCCCACTGGAGAGGAGGTTGATGGCGCACACGCACCTGCAGGGTTCGAGGTCATGGATGGGTCGCCGCGCCCTCGCCGCGGTGGCGCTCGCCTCCGCGTTCGTCGCCGTCCTCCTCGTCGGACCCCCGGCCGCCTCGGCGGACGGGCCCGCCGTCTGCGACAGCGGCATCCCGACCACCGATCCGAACGGCCCGGCCACCAGGTACACCTGCGACTTCCCCTTCTCGGTCCCGGGCTTCGGCGTCAAGCAGACGTTCAACATCGCCCCTCACCCCGGCACCAGCGAGGTCGACGCGACCATCACCCACATGGAGGTGGACATCGTCGACGACCACGGCGATCCAGTCCCGATCCAGCGGCTGATGCTTCACCACATCGTCTTCGTCAACCTCCAGCGGGAGGATCCGACCTGCGCGGGCCAACCGTTCACAGGCTTCGACAGCGTCACCGGCTCTCTTGGGCTCGATTCTCAGCGCTTTTACGCCGCCGGTGAGGAGCGGGCGAAGCTGACCCTGCCCGCCGGCTACGGGTACGCCGGTGGAAACGACACCCCCACCCCCGACTTCAGCGGCGGGCACGTGCCCTGGGGAATGGTCTACATGGTCATGAACCACAAGTTCCAGACCGACCATGCCTTCATCCAGTACAGCTACACCGTCAGCAAGAGCGCTCAGGCGCCCGTCGTTCCCTACTGGTTCGACGAGGTCAACTGCCACGCCGACCCGATCTACAACGTCCCCGGCACCGGCGGGCCGGGATCGAGGTTCATCAAGACCGTCGACTACACGATGCCCAACGACGGCCGGATCGTCGCCGGCGCCGGCCACGTCCACGGCGGCGCCTACAAGCTCACCCTGACCCAGCCGGACTGCAACGACCGGCGGGTGGCGGAGTCGATCCCCACCTGGGGCAACCCCGATCACCCCTTCTACCACGTGCGCCCCGTCCTCCACGAGCCGGGGCCGATCAACATGACCGCCTTCTTCAGCGAGACGGGGATCCCCGTCCAGGCGGGCCAACCGTTACGGCTGAACGCGATCTACGACAACTCCAGGCCCCACGTCCGGGTGATGGGGATCATGATCGTGTTCGTCGCCGAGGGAGCGTCGATGCAGGAGCCGGTCAGCGGCCCGTGCGATCCGGTCCCCGCCGACGTCTACAACACCAACCGCCCCGACGGCCGCGACGGGCCCATCCCGTTCAGGATCCCGCTCACCCAGGTGGACGCCGCCGGCAACGCGATCTCGGTGAAGGGGCCGCCCGGCAGGTTCCGCCGGCTCCGCTCCGGCGCCACGATCGACGTCGGCAACGGCAACCGGACGTTCTCGGTCCGCAACGCGATCGTGAGGAAGGGCGCGACCCTGCGCTACGACTTCACCGATCCGGCGGCCAGCAACGAGCTCCACAATCTCACCCTCGCCAACGGCCCGCTCGGGATCGGCTCGCCGAACCTGAACGACAACCGGGTGTACACCCAGAAGTTCAGGCGGCCCGGTGTCTACCGCTTCTTCTGCGGCCTCCACCCGACCCAGATGATCGAGCGGGTGGTGGTGAAGAAGAAGCGGCGGCACCACCGCCACCACCGTCGCGGATAGCGGCGGAATCAGCTAGAGGCCGAGCTCGGTTCGGTACTTGTCCCGGTAATCGTCGCGCTTCTGGAGCACCTCCTCGACGTAGCCGCGGGTCTCGTCGAGCGGAATGCCGTCGACCCGGAGTCCGGATCCCCCCCACTTGCGCACCCTGGTCGGGCCGGCGTTGTAGGCGGCGATCGCCGCCACCTCGTTGCCGTCGAACAGGTGGAGCAGGTAACGGAGGCGATAGGTCCCGTAGGAGATGTTGATCTGGGGATCGGAGAGGTCGTCCAGCTTGAAGGTGGTGCCGCCGCTCTGGCGCTCGATCTCGTTGGCGGTGTCCGGCGTGATCTGCATCAGGCCGCGGGCTCCCGCCGACGAGGTCTGGTCGCGGAACCGCGACTCGGCGTAGATCACGGCGGCGATCAGGTCCGGGGGGACGTCCTTCGCGGCCGCCTGCTGGCGGATGATGTCCTCGTGCTGAAGCGGCAGGGTGACGTCCCGGAGAGCCTTCTGGAACTGGTCGCTGTCGGCAACGATCACCCCGAGGACCAGCCCGGCGGCCAGCATCCCGGCGATCACCAGCCGCTGGCGGCGGACCGAGCGGGTGCGCCGGGCGGCCCGGCGGGCGGAGCGGCGGCGGGCGGGCAGCCGGGTGGGGGCCCGGACGCTCACCTGCCGCCGCCCCCCGAGGTCCCGACCCCATCGCGGAGCTGCTCCATCACCTCGGCGACCGCGCGCCGGAGATCGTCGAGGGAGCCGTCGTTGCGGATCACGTGGTCGGCCCGGGCGGCCTTGTCCTCCTGGCCGAGCTGCCGCTCGCTCCGTCCCTCGAGCCCTCCCTGGCCGCGCTCGGCCAGGCGGCGGTCGCGGAGCTCATCGTCCGCAACCACGGCGACGGTGGCGTCGAATGCGTCCTCCATGGCGGCCTCGAACAACAACGGCACCTCGACTATCGCCACCTCGACGGCGGGGTCGAGCGCCGCCCTCCATTCCAGCACGTGAGCCCCCACCCGGGGGTGAAGGACCGACTCCAGCCAGGCAAGCTCCGCGCGGTCTCCGAACACGCGCTCGGCGACCTTCTCCCTGGAGATCTCCCCGCCCGGCGCCACCTCGGCGCCCCAGCGCTCGATCAGGGCGTCGCGAACGTCGCGATCGTCGAGGAGCTCGTGGGTGACCCGATCGGTCGACAGGGTGGCCGCCCCCAGGCGCTCGAAGGCGGCGAGCGCCTCGGATTTCCCCGCGCCGATCCCCCCCGTCAGGCCGACGAAGCGGCTCAACCCTCGGCGGGTCCGTCCTCGCGCTGTTCCGCGCTCTGCTCGGGCTCGGCGGGCGCCTCGGCGGGCCCGGTCGGCGCCTCCGGAGGCTCGGCCGGCGCCGCGGGCTGGGCTGGAGCCTCTTCCTCCTCCGCCGGCTCGGCGGGGGCCTCCTCGACCTCGGGCGGCGCCTCCGTCGTCTCGGCCGAGGCCCCGACCCCTTCCGCCGCCCCCTCGGCCTCCGCGAGGGCCTCGGCCCCGGCGGTCGGCTCCGACTCGGCCTGAGCCGCCTCGACCTCCTCGGGCGTGGCCTCGCTGGTGTAGACCGGGAGGGCCTGTCCCTCGACCCGCTTCACGCTCAGCGACAGGCGCCGGCGCGATTCGTCCACCTCGAGGATCTTCACCTTGAGCTCGTCGCCTGGGCGCACCACCTCGGCGGGGCTCTCGACGTGGTGCTGGGCGAGCTCGGAGATGTGGACCAAGCCCTCGACCCCTGGGAGGATCTGGACGAAGGCGCCGAAGGCGACGATCTTGGTCACCCGGCCCTCGACCACGTCGCCCTCGCGGTACTCGTTCAGGACCCGCTGCCACGGGTCCTCCTGGGTC
Organism: Actinomycetota bacterium; assembly: GCA_046730475.1. Classification (GTDB taxonomy): domain Bacteria; phylum Actinomycetota; class Thermoleophilia; order Solirubrobacterales; family 70-9; genus JBKPIY01. The sequence continues at coordinate 18,324 of JBKPIY010000028.1, read as the reverse complement.
TGCTTGAGGCCGAGCGAGATTCGCTGGCGGTCGCGGTCGATGTCGAGCACCTTCACCCGCACCGTGTCGCCGATCGACAGCACCTCTGAGGGGTGGTTGACGTGGCTCCAGGAGAGCTCGGAGATATGGATCAGCCCGTCGATCCCGTCGAGGTCGACGAACGCGCCGAAGTCGACGATGTTCGAGATCTTGCCCTCGACCTCCTGGCCGGGCTGGAGGCGGCCCAGGATCTGCTCGCGGACCTCCTTTCGCTCCTCCTCGAGCACCGCGCGACGCGAGAGAACGACGTTGTTGCGCGAGCGGTTGAGCTCGATCACCTTCGACTGAAGCTTCTTGCCCATGAACTCGTCCAGGTTCTGGACCCGGCGGATGTCGACCAGCGACGCCGGGAGGAACCCGCGGACCCCGAGGTCGAGGATCAACCCCCCCTTGACGACCTCGATCACCGTCCCCTCGACCGGTTCGCCGGACTCGGCCCCGGCCTCGATCCGCCGCCAAGCCTTCTCGAACCGCGCCCGCTTCTTGGAGAGGATCAGTCGCCCCTCCTGGTCCTCCTTGGTGAGAACGAGAGCGTCGACCTCCTCGCCGAGCGACACCTCCTGGGATGGGTCGACCGACTTCCGGATCGAGAGCTCGTTCGAGGGAATGACCCCCTCGGACTTGTAGCCGATATCGACCAGGACCTCGTCCTTGTCGATCCGCACGACCTTGCCGCTGACCACGTCCCCCTCCGAGAACGGGTGGATGGTCGCGTCGTAGTTAGGGACGAGCTTGCCGTCGACCTCGATCAGCAGGTTGTCCGGGGCCGCCGACGCAGCCTCGGCCTGCTTTTCGGTCGTATCCGTGGTGACGGCCTCCATCGCAGCTGAACGGGAGAGTTTGACAGACCCTGGGAGCCGGGTCAGGGGCGAGATCCGCTCGGCCGACGTCGCTCTTCGGATTCGTGAGGGGCGCCGTTGCCACCGGCGGCCCCGACCGCGTGGGCACCGCCGTCGACGTGGATCAGCTCGCCGCTGATCGCGCGCGAGAAGTCCGAGAACAAGAAGCAGATCGCCCCTGCGACCGCGCCGGGGTCGTCGACGTCCCAGCCGAGCGGGGCGCTCGTGCGCCACTCGCCCGCAAGCCGCTCGAAGCCCGGGATCCCGCCGGCCGCCGGGGATGAGATCGGGCCCGCCGAGACCAGGTTGACGCGGATCCCCCGCGGGCCGAGGTCGCGCGCGAGGTAGCGGCTGACCGCCTCGAGCGCGGCCTTCGAGACGCCCATCCAGTCGTAGGAGGGCCAGGCGACCGAGGCGTCGAAGTCGAGACCGACGAGGCTGCCGCCGGGCTCCATCAGTGGGGAGAGGTGCCGCGCGAGAGCGGCCAGCGAGTAGGCGCTCGTCTGGAACGCCTGGGCGGCGCTCTCGTAGGGGGTGGCGGCGAAGTCGCCGCCGATTGCGTTCTCGGGGGCGAAGGCGATCGCGTGCAGCGCCCCGTCGAGGCGGCCCCAGCGGCGATCGAGCTCCCCGGCGAGGCCCTCGAGGTCGCCCTCCGAGTTGACGTCGAGCTCGAGTACCTCGGGGACCTCGGGCAGCTGGCCCGCCGCCCTCTCGGTCATCCGCCGGGTTCGGCCGAACCCGGTCAGGAGGACCTCGGCGCCGGCCAGCTGGGCCTCCCGGGCGGCGGCGAAGGCGATGCTCCGGCGGGTGAGGACGCCGGTGATCAGCAGTCGCTTCCCGGCGAGCATCAGGCCAGCAGCCTGCCGTCCTGGAAGGGCGAGAGCTCGTCCTCGACGGACGGGCCGTCGCCCACCTTGGGGTCGGCGCCCGCCGACTTCACGGGGCGGGCGCTGTTCGAGCCCGGGCCCGGATCGGGCTCGCAGCGCCACAGCACGGTCATCTCCATCCTCGCCACCAGCTCGTCGGCCTGATTGACGATCCGCACCGCGAGGGTGACGAGGCCGGTGTCGTTGCCGAGCCGGCGCCTCTCCGCGACCCTGGCGCGAACCCGGATCGAGTCGCCGATCGCCACCGGGCGCTTCAGCACCGCCCGGTCCATCGAGCGCAGCGCGATCACCACCCGGGGGTCGATCGGGAGCAGCCCAAGGGCGTAGGAGAGGACCAGCATCCCGTGCGCGATCCGCTCGCCGAAGCCGTTCCGGGCGGCCCAGTGGGCGTCGGCGTGCTGGGGGTGCCAGTCGCCGGTGAGGGCGGCGAAGGAGACGACGTCGACCTCGGTGACGGTTCGCCCCGAGGACTCCATCTGATCGCCGACCGCGAGAGACTCGAAGTAGGGCGGCGCCTCGCGCCACAGCTGCCGGGTCTGGGTCTCGGTCATCCGAGCTCCGTGGTCTCGGTTCGAAGGGGGTCGCCGTGGAGCGCGGTCAGCGCCCAGATCAGGCGGTCGCGGGTGTCGGCGGGCTCGACCAGCTCGTCGACGTGGCCGCCCCCGGCCGCGACAGGGGCGCGCAGGTGGCCTTCGGCGTAGTCGCCGGCGAGGCGGTCGCGCTCGGCGTCGGGATCGGCCGCCGCCTCGAGGGTGCGCCGGTGGATCACGCCGACCGCCTGCTTCGGTCCCATCACCCCGATCTCGGCGCCGGGCCAGGCGAGCACAAGGTCGGCGCCGAGGTCGCGCGAGTTCATCGTGATGAAGCCGCCGCCGTAGGCCTTTCTCAACACCACCGTCACCTTCGGCACCCGGGCGGCGGCGAAGGCGTGCACCAGGGTGGCGCCATGGCGGATGACGCCGTTCGACTCCTGGCGGGCGCCGGGAAGGAAGCCGGGTGTGTCGACCAGCACCACCAGGGGGATGCCGAAGGCGTCGCAGGTGCGGACGAATCGGGCCCCCTTCTCCGCCGCGGCGGAGTCGATGACCCCGCCGAGGTGGTGGGGCTGGTTGGCGATCACGCCGACGGGACGGCCGTGGAGCCGGGCGAGCGCCGTGACCATGTTCCGGGCCCACCGCGCCGACAGCTCCAGGATCCGGCTGCCGTCGCCGAGGCAGCGGATCACCGAGCGGACGTCATAGACCGACCGGGGGTTGGACGGCACCAGGTCGCCCGGGTCCCGGCGGAAGGGGTCGTCGGGCAGGCTCGGCTTCTGCGGGCGGCCCGCGCACTGCGGGAGGTGGCCGAGGAGGTCGCGAACGAGGGCGGCTGCGGCGCGGTCATCGCCTGCGACGAGGTGGCAGACGCCGTTTCGGGAGTGCACCCTGGTGCCGCCGAGCTCGTCCATGCCGACGCTCTCGCCCATCACCTCCGCGACCACCCCGGGGCCGGTGAGGAACATGCGGGAGCCCTCGGTCATCACCACGAAGTCGCCGAGGGCGGGCGAGTAGGCGCCGCCCCCCGCCGAGGTCCCGGTGATCACGCTGACCTGCGGCACCCGGCCCGAGAGCCCCACCTGGGCGCGGAAGATCCGCCCGTAGCCGCCCAGGGCGGCGGTTCCCTCATCGATCCGGGCGCCGCCCGACTCGACGAAGCCGACCACGGGCGCCGCCGCGCGCCCCGCCAGCTCGAGGGCGCGGACGATCGTGTCGGCCTGGGCGGTGCCAAGGGAGCCGCCGGCAAAGCCCTGGTCCTGCGAGTAGCAGAAGATCGGCCGGCCGCCGACCGCCCCGGCTCCCGCGACGACACCGTCGCCCGGGGTCGAGCGACGCGAGCGCGAGGCGACCCCGGTCCGAAACAGCTCCAGCGAGCCCGGATCGCAGAGCGCCTCCAGGCGGGCGACCGGCGAGAGGCGCTCCGCTCCCCGATCGCCCCCGAGCCCGGCTCGATCGCGAGCGGGAGGGGCACCCCGCCCGATCCGCGGGGGCGCCGGCAGCCTCTCGCTGATCACCGATGCAGGCGCTGGCCTCAAGGCGCGGCCTCGAGGCAGAGGACGACGTTGTGGCCGCCGAACCCGAAGGAGTTCGAGATCCCGATCGCGCCCTGCCCGTTCCCCTCCAGGGCCCGGGCCTTGCCCGGAACATAGTCCAGGTCGAGACCGTCGTCGGGCTCCTCGAGGTTGAGGGTCGGCGGGGCGACGCGGGCACGAAGCGCCTCCAGGGTGGCGACCGCCTCGACCGCCCCGGCGGCGCCGAGCAGGTGTCCGATCGAGGACTTGGTCGACGAGGTCGGGATCCGGGGCGCGTTCTCGCCGAGCGCCCGCTTCAGGGCCCCGGTCTCGGAGCGGTCGTTGAGCGGCGTCGAGGTGCCGTGGGCGTTCACGTAGGCGAGCTCGGAGGGTGCCACCTCGGCGTCGGCGAGGGCCTTGGCGATCGCCCGGGCGGCCCCCTCGCCGCTCGGCTCCGGGGCGGTGAGGTGATGGGCGTCGGCGGTGGCGCCGTAGCCGCGCAGGTAGCCAAGGATCCGGGCGCCGCGCGCCTCGGCCGACTCGACGTCCTCGAGCACCATCACGCCGGCCCCCTCCCCCATCACGAAGCCGTCGCGGCGGCGGTCGAACGGCCTCGAGATACCCGCATCCGAGGTCGCTCCCATCTCGGCGAACGCGGCCATCGCCAGCGGCGTGATCGCCGCCTCCGTCCCTCCGGCGAGGCAGGCGCAGGCGTCCCCGTGCTCGACCATCCGGGCCGCCGCCCCGAGCGCCTGGGCACCGGCGGCGCAGGCCGAGACGGTCCCGTAGCACTCGCCCTGGAGCTCGTGCTGGATGGCGAGGGCTCCGGCGGCAGCGTTGGCCATCATCTGGGGAACGCAGAGCGGTGACACCGCCCGCTGACCGCGCTCGCGGAGCGTCGCGTGCTCGGTCTCGATCGTCTCGAGCCCACCGATCCCGGTGCCGATCACGCAGCCGACGTCGGCGGGATCGTAGGGCGCGTCGCCGAGGCGGGCCTGGTCGATCGCCTCGGCGGCGGCGGCCAGGGCGAGCTGGGTGAAGCGGTCGGTCCGCCGCGCCTGGCGCCGGGTCATGTGCTCGGCAGGGTCGTACTCCCGGCAGCGGCCGAGGCCGTCCTCGATCCCGGACTCGCCGGCGGCCCAGCGCTCGTGCAGAGAGATGGCGCCGACGCCGAGTGGCGTCACCGCGCCGATCCCAGTGATAGCGACCCGCCGGCTCATGCCTGGCGCTCGGTGACGAAGGCGACGACGTCCTGGACCGTCTCGATCTTGTCCATGTCTCCGTCGGTGATCTCGACCCCGTACTCGTCCTCGATCACCTGGCCCAGCTCGACCAGATCGAGCGAGTCGACGTCGAGGTCCTCGAGCCGGGTGTCCAGCTTCACGTTCTCGGGCTCCTCGCCGAACTCGACCAGGGCAGCGATCACCCTCTCGGTGACCTCGTCCTTGGTTGCGGTTGCCATCGGTCTCCTTCCTTTCACTTCTCGTTGTGTTGGTCTATCCGGGTGTTCTCGGTCGCTCAGGCGGACATCCCGTCGTCGACGCTCAGCAGGGCCCCGGTGACGTAGGACGCGTCCTCGGAGGCGAGGAAGCGGATGCAGGCGGCGACCTCCTCGGGGCGACCGGGGCGGCGGGCGGGGATCGCGTCGAGGAGTCCCTTCGCGGCGACGCCGCGGGTGAGCTCGGTCTCGATCAGCCCCGGGGCGACCGCGTTCACGGTCACCCCCCGACGGGCGACCTCGGCGGCCACTGTCCCGGTGAAGGCGACGAGGCCGGCCTTCGACGCCGCGTAGTTCGCTTGCCCGGGGTTGGCGCGCTGGCCGACCACCGAGGCGACGTTGACCACCCGGCCGAAGCGCTCGCGGACCATCCCGGTTAGCACCGCGCGGGTGAGCCGGAAGGCGGCGGTGAGGTTGACCTCGATCACCCGCGTCCAGTCCTCGTCGCGCATCCGCAGCGAGAGCCCGTCGGCGGTGATCCCGGCGTTGTTGACGAGGACCAGGACCGGGCCGAACGCCTCGCCGAGCCGATCGAGCATCTCCTCGGAGGCGGGCTCGCTGGTGACGTCGGCGCGGACCGCGAGCGCCCTGCCGCCGTTGCGGCGCACCGCGGCGACCACGCCGTCCGCCCCGGTGCCGTCGCGGCTGTAGTTGACGCCGACCGCCCAGCCGTCGGCGGCCAGGGCCGTGGCGCTGGCGGCGCCGATCCCGCGCGAGGCGCCGGTGACGAGGGCGCACCCGGTCCGGGAGCGCTCGGAGCCGTGGCCGTTTGCGCCCGCCTCAGGGGCACGCCTCGGCGGCGACGTCAGCGGTGCAGCGCTCATACCCGTCCCCCCCACTCGATCATCCCGGCCCCCCAGGTGAGGCCGGCTCCGAAGGCCGCCACCAGCACTCGCGAGCCCTCCCCGAGGCGGCCCTCGGATCCCGCGTGGGCGAGCGCGATCGGGATGCTGGCGGCGGAGGTGTTCCCGTAGCGGTCGATGCAATCGATGACCCGCTCGGTGGGCAGGCCCAAGCGCTCGCCGACCGCGGCGGTGATCCGGGTGTTGGCCTGGTGGAAGACGAACAGGTCGACCTCGTCGAGGCCGAGGCCGGCGTCGGAAGCGACCTCCTGGGCGACCGCGCTGAGGGCGGCCACCGCCGCCCGGAAGGTGCCCCGTCCATCCATCCGCACCTTTCGGTCCTGGTGGGAGGCGGTGATCAGGGCGGCCCGGCTGGCGTCGGAGCGCAGCGCGATCTGGCCGATCCGCCCCGGGCCGCCGGCGGTCAGGACCGCGGCCCCGGCGCCGTCGCCGAAAAGGCCCGCGGTGCGACGATCGGTGTAGTCGACCACCCGGCTGAGGAGCTCAGCGCCGATCACCAGCGTCGTTCGCGCCCGGCCGCTCTCGAGCTGGGCGGAGGCGAGCGAGAGCCCGGAGACGAATCCGGTGCAGGCGGCGCCAACGTCGATCGCCCCCGCGCCGACGGCGCCGAGGCGCTCGGCCACCAGGGGGGCGGCGTGGGGCTGGAGGGTGTCGGCGGTGAAGGTCGCGACGAGGACGAGATCGAGTTCCTCGGGGGCGACTCCGGCGAGCGCCAGCGCCCGCCCCCCGGCCTCCGCCGCGAGCTCGACGAGGCTTTCGGTCTCGGTGGCGCGCCGCCGCTCGCGGACGCCGGTGCGGGTGGTGATCCAGTCGGTGTCGAGTCCCAGGGGCGATGCAATCGCCTCGTTGTCGACGACCATGGCGGGCAGCGCGGCGGCGACCGACGCCACCCCGCAGCCGCCGAGACCTCTGGAGGGCGAGCGGGCGGCGCTCGTCGCCTTCGCCACCAGCCCGTCGACGTCGACGAATCCGGCGCCCGACTCCCAAGCGCTGCCGCGAAGCTCAGGCAAGGGCCCGTTCCCTTCCGGCGACCGCCTCGACCTCGATCCCGTCGAGGGTCCGTCGGGCGAGTCCCGCGAGAACCTTGCCGGGGCCGACATCGAGAAAGCGGGTCACCCCGAGCTCCCCGAGCCTGCGCATGACGCTCACCCAGCGGACCGGGGCGATCACGGCGGCGGCGAGCGCGTCCCGGGGATCGTCGTCGAAGAAGCTCACTCCCGCGCAGGAGAGGACCGGGGTCTCGGCGGGGCGGAAGCGGACCCCGTCCAGAGCCTCGCGGAAGCGGACCGCCGCCGGCTCCATCGCGCCGGTGTGGAAGGCGCCACTCACCGCCAGCCGCTTGGCCCGGATCCCGGCCTCCTTCGCATCCCGCTCGGCTTCCTCGATCGACTCCCCCGGACCCGAGAGGACGAACTGCTGGGGCGAGTTCTCGTTCACCACGACGAGGCAGTTGGCGGTGGCCAGCGCCTCAGCGCGGGCGCGGTCGCTTCCCACCGCCAGCATCCCGCCGGCGCCCTGGGCGCGGGCGGCGTCGGCCATCGCGGCGCCCCGGGCGACCACGATCCGGAGGCCGTCCTCCTCCTCGATCGCGCCGGCTGCGGCCAGCGCCCCGATCTCACCGAGGGAATGGCCGGCGAGATAGTCGGGTCGGGCTCGGCCGGTGAGCTCGAAGCCCGCGATCGAGGCGCAGTAGACGGCGGGCTGGGCGTATTCGGTCCCGTCCCCGATCCGCTCGTAGGGGTCGTCGCCGACCAGCTCGGTGGCGAGCTCGAGCAGGTCGGGACGCACCCGCCCCACAAGCTCGCGGGTGGACTGGTCGCCGACCCCCTGGCCGGGGAAGAGAGCGGCGGTGGCGGAAGCGCTCATCCGGCAGAACTACCCCTCCTCCGACCGAAAGTGAAGGGGTTCGGCCGGGCCTCCCCCCCATCGGGGGGTTCCGGGGCGAAACCCGGGGGGTCAGCGACCGGCGGTGAGGCCGAGCTGCTCGGCGCGCCGGGCGGCCTCGGCGCGGTTTCGGACCCCGAGCTTCCGGTAGAGAGCGCTGGTGTGATCCTTGACCGTGTGGGGCGAGAGGTAGAGGCGGGCGGCGATCTCGCGGTTGGTGGCCCCGTTCCCGATCAGCTCGAGGACCTCGCGCTCGCGCGCCGACAGCGGGCTCGCCGGCCCCTCTTTCTGTCGGGCGAACACCGTCATCCCGCGGCCCACCATCCTCACCGCCTGCGCCACCTCCTCCGCGCTCCAGTCCTTCGAGATGAAGCCCGAGGCGCCGGCCGCCTTGGCTGCTTCGGGGGAGATCCAGCCGACCCCCGAGATCAGCAGCACCCGGGTGGCAGGGGACGCCTCCCGGATCGCCTCGCAGAGCTCGGCGCCGGAGCGCTCCCCGAGGAAGAGATCGACCAGGGCGACGTCGGGTCGCATCCTGGCCGCCAGCTCGAGGGCCTCCTCGGGGACCTCGGCGGCGGCGCACCGCTCGATCCACGGCTGGCGGCCGAGCAGCATCCGGAAGCCCCACTGGACCACGGCGTGATCGTCGACGACCAGCACCTTGAGCGCCGCTTCGCTCATCGGCCCGGGCTGCGGTTCGGGAGCACGAGCCGGATCCGCCAGCGGCCATCCTCGCGTCCGTACTCGAGCATCCCGCCGCGCTGGAGCGCCTCGTAGGAGGCGAGCCGCAGCCCCATCCTCGACCCAGCCCGCCCCTGGCCCTCGCCGTCCGGCTCTCCCTTGGGCGGGAGGCCGTCGTTTCGGATCTCGAGGGCGAAGGCATCGTCGGCGGCCTCGACCGAGATCGCGACCTCGGTCGGGTCGGCGTGCTTCTCGGCGTTGCGAAGCGCCTCGTTGAGGACAGAGATCGCGAGCGGCTCGAGCCCGTCGGGAACGTGGGCGTCGGCCTCCCAGGAGACCCGCAGCGGCAGCCGCTTGTACTGGCGGCCGAGCCGGTCGAGCTCCGCCCGAAGGGTGCCCTCCTCGGGACCGATCGGGGAGTCGCCGGAGCCGATCAGGGCCTCGCGCAGCTCGGCGAGGGCGGCCTCGATCTCCTCCGAGCAGCGCTCGCGGTCATCGGCGGCGAGGTCCCGGTCCGAGCCCAGCGCCATCGATACCCCGAACAGGCGCTGGGTCACTCGCTCGTGGACTTCACGCGCCAGCTCGACCCGCTCAGAGAGCCGGCGCTCCCGCTCGCGCTGACGTGTCACCTCGCGAACGTGGGAGGCAAGGGCGGCGGTCCGGCCGAGGGCCCGCATCGTCCACCGCTCCTCGTCGGTGAGCTCGAACGGCTGGCCGTCGCGGTCGGCGAACACGACTCCGAGCCAGCGGCCCGCGGCGGCGACCGGGGCGCAGGTGAGCTTGATCACCCCTGGGAGGTTGGAGTAGCGCGCCGGGACGTCGGTCGCCAGGTCGGTGGTCTCGATCACCGCGTCCTCGGCCAGCGCCCGCTGGGCGATCGGGGTCTCCTCGAGGGTCCCGTAGGCGTGGGCGAGGAACTCGCGGTAGACGCCGTGGCTTCCGACCGGCAGCACCAGCCGGCGCTCGGGGTCGTACAGAAAGAGGACCGCCCGCTCCATCGACGTCCGGCGGCACACCGCCTCGCAGAGGCGGTCGTAGAAGCGGTCGGCGTACCGTTCCTCGTCGAGCTCGAACAGGAACTGGACGACCACGTCGAGGGCCTCTGCGCTGAGCGATTCCTCCTTGCTGATCACGTCCATCTGGCCCGTCCTAGCCCCATCGCGGGTCGAGGTTACGCCCGGGCAGCCGCCGACGGTCGCGCAAATCCCCCGAATGGGGGGCTCTCCCGGCTCCGCTGTGCCCGGTACCCTCGCCCCGATGCCGCGGCCAGCGACCAAGCGAGGCGCCGAGCGGACCCCGCTTTCCGATGCGGGCTGGGGCGAGCACGACGTGATCATCTGCGGGGCGAGCTTCGCCGGCCTCGCGGTCGCCCGGGAGCTCGCCGCTTCGGACGCCGACGTCCTCATCCTCGATCGCTACGAGATCGGCGAGCGACAGACCTCGGCGTGCGGAATCCCCACCGCCTGGCTTCACGCCCTCGGGCTGGAGGCCTCGGCCCGGCAGGAGTTCGGGTCGCTCGTCGTCCACACCCCGCTTGGGACCAGCCGCTACCGGCTTCCCTGGACCTTCTCGACCTTCGACTACCGCCGCCTCTGCGAGCTCCTCGACGCCCAGAACGACGCCCGGTTCGAGATCGCCAAGGTCGACGGGCGGAGCGGGCTCACCGTTCACACCGACCGCGGAGACGTGAGGGCGCCGCTCGTGGTCGACGCTCTCGGCTGGCGGCGGGTGCTCGCCTCGGGCGAGGGCTTCCAGCCGCCCGACGCGCCCCTCTCCCGCGGGCTGGAGGTCCACCCGCGCGGCTCGGGGGAGGACCTCGAGATCTGGATCGACCGCCGCTACGTCCCGGCCGGCTACGGATGGAGCTTTCCCGCCCGGGACGAGCTTCGGATCGGGGTCGGCTCCTTCGAGCCGCGCTTCCACGTCAAGGGCACGACCGTGCTCCTGGCCGAGGACCTCGAGCAGCCCGCGGTCCGCTACCAGGGCAACTGGATCCCGCACAAGCTGCGACGTGCCACCGAGGGCGGCGTCTTCTTCGTCGGCGACTCGGCGGGCCACTGCCTGCCGTTGACCGCGGAGGGAATCCGGACCGCCTTCTACTTCGGGGTCGCCCTCGGGCGCGAGCTCCGGGCGGTGGTCGAAGGGCGGAAGACGCGGGACCGGGCACTGTCCGACTACGCCGCCTTCCACGACGCCCACCAATGGAAGTTCCGCTGGATGCTCCGCGCCCAGCGGCTCCTCCCCCGCCTCCCCGCCCGCGCCCAGCGGGCCGTGATCCGCGCCTGCGCCCACCAGCGCTTCGTCGACTGGTCCTTCGAGCATTACCGGCGGATCGCCCCAGCGGACTTCGCTCGTCCGGCGCCCCCGAGGCCGATCGACCGCGAGCTCGCCGCCGCCGTCTAGCACCGGCGCCGCCCGGTCGCGCGCCTCGCTCAGCGCGCGACCAGGTAGGTGCCGGCGAGGAGGAGCCCGACGCCGGCCAGGCGCTCCCAGCTCAGGGGAACCTGCTCGAGGCCGAGGATCCCGAGGCGGTCGATGATCACCGAGGCGGTCAGCTGGCCGGTGATCGTGGCGGCCGCGACTCCGCCGGCTCCCACGCTTCGGACGGTGACCAGCACCGTGAATACGTAGGCGGCGCCGAGCAGGCCCCCGATCAGGTAGTACCAGCGGACGTCGAAGGTCGAGCTGAGCTCGCCCGCCTTGCCGCTGACGACCACGATCGCCGCCAGCGCCAGCGTTCCGATGAGGAAGGAGACGAGGGCGGCGGGGACGCTCCCGGTCGCCCGGGCGAGCCCGGCGTTGATCGGTGCCTGCAGCGCGATCAGCGCACCGACGCCCGCCGTCAGCGCTACCGCGAGCCCTTTATCCACTCCAACCCGGGCGGATCGTCATTTCGCCGCCAGCCAGTCCCTGCCGACGCCGACGTCGACCGCGAGGGGTGGGTCGAGGTCGAAGGCCCGGCACATCTCCCGCCGGACCAGCTTCCCGGCCGCCTCCATCTCGGCTTCCGGGCCCTCGAACAGGAGCTCGTCGTTGATCTGGAGCACCAGCCTGGTCTTGAGGTTCGACTCCTCGAGGGACTTATGGCAGCGGACCATCGCGATCTTGATGATGTCGGCCGAGGTGCCCTGGATCGGCATGTTGACGGCGAGCCGCTCCCCCAAGTTCCGGGTCTGGATTCGCCCTGACCGAAGCTCCGGGATCGGGCGCCTTCGCCCCAGCAGGGTGCTGACGTAGCCGTCCCTCTTCGCGCCTTCGATCGTCCGGTCGATGTACTCCTTCACCTTCGGGAAGCGCTCGAAGTAGCGCTTGATGTAGGCGGCTGCCTCCTCCTGCTCGATGTTGAGGCGGTCGGCGAGCCCGTACGCCGAGAGCCCGTAGGCGATTCCGTAGTTGACCATCTTCGCCTTCGATCGCTCCGCCGGGCCGACGTCAGCGTGGTCGACGCCCAGCACCTCGCCCGCTGTTGCGGCGTGGATGTCGTCGCCGCGCTCGAAGATCTCGCGGAGGGCGCCCTCGCCCGCGATGTGGGCCAGGATCCGGAGCTCGATCTGGTTGTAGTCGGCCGAGAGCAGCCGGTGGCCACGGGGCGCCACGAAGCAGGAGCGGATCGGCCGGCCCTCCTCGGTCCGGATCGGGATGTTCTGGAGGTTCGGGTTGGTGCTCGATAGCCGGCCGGTGGCGGTCGCGGTCTGGTTGAAGGTGGTGTGTATCCGACCGGTGTCGGGGTCGATCAGCTCGGGCAGGGCGTCGAGGTACGTGCTCTTGAGCTTGGTCAGCTCGCGCCACTCCTCGACCCTGGCGACGATCGGATGCTCCTCGCGGATCTGGGAGAGGACGCGGGCGTCGGTGGAGAAGCCGGTCTTCCCGCGGCGCTTCTTGGTCAGCTTCAGCTCGTCGAACAGCACCTCGCCGAGCTGCTGGGGGGAGCCGATCGTGAACTCGTGCCCGGCCAGGTCGAAGATCTCGGCCTGGAGCTCCTCGATCCGCTGCCCGAACCCCTCGCCGATGTCGGCCAGGCGCTTGGCGTCGAGCTTCACCCCGACGCGCTCCATCACAGCCAGGACCTCGACCAGCGGCATCTCGACCTCCTCCATCAGCCGCTCGAGGTCGAGCTCCTTCATCGACCGGCGCTGGCGCTGGGCGATCTCCCACACCAGGCGGGCCTCGGCGGCCGGATCGGGCGGGGGCTCCTCGGTGAGCTCGAGCTGGCCGTCGCCGTCAGCGCCGGCCGGCTCCTTCGGCGCCGCCGCGAGGCCGCGCTGGGCGGCGATGTCGACCAGGTCGTAGGTCCGCCGGGCGGGGTCGAGCAGGTAGGCGCCCACCATCGTGTCGTGGCGGAGGTCGAGGCCGCCCTCGCCGGCGGCGGCGAGCAGGCCGTGCCGGGCGCCGCCGCCGAGGCTCTTCAAATCGTGGCCGATCAGGCGCCTGCTGCCGAGCGCCTCGCCGAGGGCCGCGAGATCGGGGCAGTCGCCCTCCACCAGGCGCTCGCCGTCGTAGCCGGCCCAGATCGAGCCGGCGGTCGCCAGGGCGACCTCGCCCTTGGCGAGATCCTCGACGACGCCCTTCTCCGCGGTGACGTCGAGCTCCTCCTCGACCCGGGCCTCGGGGATGAAATCCGCCCCCAGCTCCTCCTCGAGGCGGAGGATGATCTGGCGAAGCTCGAACTCGCGAGCGACCTCCCGCAGGCGGCTGCGGTCCATCCGCTTCGACATCAGCTCGTCGAGGTCGAGCTCGATGTCGACGTCGAACACCGCCGTCGCCAGTCGCTTGGAGATCCGGGCATCCTCGGCGTGCTCGGTCAGGTTCTGCTTCCGCACCTTTCCCGGGATCTTGTCGACGTTGTCGAGCACCCCCTCGAGCGAGCCGTACTCTCGGAGGAGCTGGGCGGCGGTCTTGTCGCCGATCCCGGGGACTCCCGGGATGTTGTCCGAGGTGTCGCCCTTGAGCCCGATCAGGTCGGTGACGAGCTCGGGCGGTACCCCGTAGCGGTCGATCACGCCGTCCCGGTCGTAGATCCTGGTGTCGGTGACGCCGCGGGAGGTGGTCATCACCCGCACCCCGTCCTCGACCAGCTGGTAGACGTCGCGGTCGCCCGACACGACCATCACGTCGATCCCCTGCTCCCGGGCGCGCTTGACGAGGGAGGCGATCACGTCGTCGGCCTCGTAGCCGTCGACCTTGATGTTCGTGAACCCGAACGCCTCGGTGAGCGGCATCAGGTGCGGCCACTGCTCCTGCAGCAGGCCCGGGCGCGGCTTGCGCTCGGCCTTGTAGGGCTCGTAGGTGAGCTCGCGGCCCGACCAGCCCGCGTCCCAGGCGACCACCACGGCGGCGGGATCGTGGTCGATCAGCATCTTCGCGAACATCGAGGCGAGCCCGTAGATCGCGTTCGTAGGCCGCCCGTCGTGGGTGGCGATCGACTCGGGGAGGGCGAAGAAGGCGCGGTAGGCGAGCGAGTTGCCGTCGATCAGGAACAGCTCGCCGACGGGCTTCTCCAGCTTCGAGGTCGTCGCCCTGGCAGGCTGCTTCTTCGGCTTGGTGGCGGGCACGGTCCCATCATAGGAGCGCTCTCAGCCGTCTCCAGGCGCCGCCGCGAGCCCTCCGCCGAGGCGGAGACCGGCACTGCCTATGATCCGCTCGCTGCTGATGGCCACCGCCAGCGCCCAGTACAGCGTCACCGTTCGGGTCGAGCTCGATGCCCGTCAAGAGCCGCTGGGCAAGCTGACTGCATCGATCGCCGAGGCCGGAGGCTCGCTGGTGAGCGTCGATCTGATCCCCGGCGCCGGCGCCGAGGGCAAGCGGGTGCGCGAGTTCACGATCGATGCGCGCAACGCCGACCACTGGGAGCAGATCCTGCGGGCGATCGGCTCCACCCGCGGCGCCAAGGTGCTCGGGTTCACCGACCGCACCTTCGAGATGCACAAGCAAGGGAAGATCGAGCAGCACAACAAGTACCCGCTGAAGACGCGGGACGACCTCTCGATGGCCTACACCCCCGGCGTCGCCCGGGTGTGCGAGTACATCGCCGCCGACCGCTCGAAGGCGTTCGACTACACGATCAAGGCGAACACGGTCGCCGTCGTCTCCGACGGCTCGGCGGTGCTCGGGCTCGGTGACATCGGGCCCGAGGCGGCGATGCCGGTGATGGAGGGGAAGGCGATGCTGTTCAAGGAGTTCGCCCGGGTGGACGCCTTCCCGATCTGCCTGGCGACCAACGATCCGGATCAGATCGTCGAGACGGTGAAGCTGATCTCACCGACCTTCGGCGGCATCAACCTCGAGGACATCTCCGCCCCCCGCTGCTTCGAGATCGAGGAGCGACTGAAGCAGGAGCTCGACATCCCGGTCTTCCACGACGATCAGCACGGGACCGCGGTGGTGGTGATGGCCAGCCTGTTCAACGCCCTCAAGATCGTCGGCAAGCCGATCGAGAGGCTTCGGGTGCTGGTGCTCGGGACCGGCGCCGCCGGCGTCGCCTGCACCAAGATGATGCAGGCCAGCGGGGTCGCCGAGGTGATCGGCTGCGACCGCCGCGGCGCGATCTCGACCGAGCGCGAGGACTACTGCGACGGCTCGATGACGCCGATCAAGCGGTGGTTCGCCGAGCACACCAACCCGCAGCGCCTCGGCGGGGGCCCGAACGAGGTGATCGAAGGCACCGACCTGTTCATCGGGCTGTCGGGCCCCGGGCTGATCGAGCCGAGCTCGCTGGAGAAGATGAACGACGACGCGATCGTGTTCGCGATGGCCAACCCGACTCCCGAGGTGATGCCCGAGGAGGCCGAGCCCTACGTCCGGATCATGGCGACGGGGCGCTCCGACTACCCGAACCAGATCAACAACGTCCTCTGCTTCCCGGGGATCTTCCGCGGCGCCCTCGACGCCGGCGCCCCCCGGATCACCGAGGAGATGAAGCTCGCCGCCGCCCGCGGGATCGCCGAGGTGGTCACGGACGACGACCTGGCCGAGGATTACATCATCCCCTCGGTCTTCAACCGCGACGTCGCGCCCTGCGTCGCGCGGGCGGTCGTCGACGAGGCGAGGGCGGCGGGCCTCGCCCGTTTCTCCGAGGACACCGGCACCTACGAGGTCGCCGACGGCGACGGCGCCTCGAGCGACGGGGCGGGCGCGTAGGTCCGCTGACGAGCTCCGCTGACGGCCGCGTGCGTGAGGCGGAGCCGACCCCCGCCCGGCCGGGCGGCTCGGCGTTCCCCGGCGAGATTCCAAACGGGCGATTTCGCGGGACCGGCACCAGCGGTTTCGAGGGACCGGCACCAGCGGTTCGGCGGGGCCCCGACTCGCGGTTCGGCGGGGCCCGACTCGCCGGTCAGCGGGGCCCGGACTCGCGGTTGGCGGGGCCCGACTCGCCGGTCGGCGGGGCCCGACTCGCCGGTCGGCGGGGCCCGGACTCGCGGTTGGCGGGGCCCGGACTCGCGGTTCCGCGGTACCGGGACGCGCTCTTCCGCGAGCCGCATGGATTCGCCCCGGAAGGAACGGTTCCAACCACCGAGGGGCGGCCCGAGCCAAGCGCGGAGGGTGCCTGGCTCGGACCGGGGCCGATCCTCGACGGATCGACCGAGTTTGCTCGGTGGATGAGTTCCGCCTCGGGGCCTGGTCCTCGGCGGGTTGATTGCTCAACACCAGCATTGAAGAAGTCACCGATGGCGCGCGAGATGTGACATTCCGTCGCAGGCCCCGAAGGCTCTTCGTGCCGAGTGACCCCACCTCGGACAGCGTTCAGAAGGAAGTCCACGAAGGAGCGGTAGCGGGCCCAGGTGGCCTCGACGCCGCCAGATTCCGTCCGGCGGCTCGCGTAGCCTACCGAACATATGTTCGACCAGCCCGCCGACCCACCCCAACCCGGTTCCGCCGAACCGCGGGACCCGTCGGAGATTCCGACCGAGCGGCTCGAGCGTGAGATCGCTGAGCTGGCCGCCCACATCAATGCCGGGATGTGCCGGTGGCTCGAGCTCGTCGCCGAGTTCGACCGACGCGAGGGCTGGGGGTCGTGGGGTTGTCGCTCGTGCGCGGAGTGGGTCGCCTGGCAGTGCGCGGTCACGCCGAGGGCGGCGCGGGAGCACGTGCGAGTCGGGCGACGTCTGGCGGAGCTGCCCGGCATCCGGGCTCTCTTCGCCGAGGGGCGTCTCTCATACTCGAAGGTCCGGGCGCTCACCCGTGTCGCGGATCGTGACAGCGAGGGCGAGCTGATCGAGCTCGCCCGGCAGGCCACCGCGGCGCAGCTCGAGCGAATCGTGCGGGGCCTGCGCCGGCTGACCACCGCCGACGCCCAGGAGCAGCACGGGGAGCGCTATCTCAACTACTGGTGGGAGGCGGACGGCTCGCTCACGATCCGCGGGCAGCTGGCGTCGGAGGACGGAGCCCTGTTCGTCCGGGCGATGGAGGCATCGCACGATCGCCTCTTCGGCCGCGGTTCCGCGGAACCGCGGGCGCTGCCCCGGCCGCGCCGCCATACCAACGCCGACGCCCTCGTGGAGCTCGCCGACTTCGCCCTCGCCTCGAGCGCGTCGGCGCCCCGAGGGAAGGCGTCACGGACGGCCGCGCCCCGGCGCACAGGCGGCGATCGCTACCAGGTCGTCCTCCACGTTGATGCCGACTCCTCCGTGCTGGCGGACGGCAGCGCGGTCGCCCCGGAGACGGCTCGCCGCCTCGCCTGTGACGCGTCGATCGTGCGCGAGGGCCGCAAGTCACGCTCGATCCCACCTTCCATCCGCCGCATCCTCAAGGCAAGGGACGCATCCTGTCGCTTCCCAGGCTGCGAGAACCGCCGGTTCCTCGACGCCCACCACATCCACCACTGGGCCACAGGAGGCGAGACCCGGCTCGACAATCTCATCCACCTCTGCCCGCGCCATCACCGCCTCGTCCACGAGGGCGGCCACTCGGTCGAACGACTGACCGATGGATCGTTCCGGTTCCGAAACCCGCGCGGCTCGCTCCTCACCGATGCTCCCTCGGTTGCCCTGACCGATCCAGGCGGGTTGATCGGGGCCGGCCGACTCGGTGGCGGGGCGAGTGGGGTGCGCCCGCTCTCAGGCACCAACGAGCGGCTCGACACTGGTTGGGCGCTCGCTGTCGTTGCCGGCCGAGTCGGCCCGGCGCCGTAGGCGGGGCGCCGTCTCGACCGCTGTCTCTGTGGCCCGCCCCGCCTGAACGTCCCGCCCCCGGCAGCCAGCGCACGAGAGCGCGCCGATAGCCTTACCGCTGTGCGGGTCCTGATCACAGGCGCGACGGGGATGATCGGCTCGGCGGTCGCCGACGCGCTGCTCGCGCGGGGGGACGAGGTGGTCGGTCTCACCCGGGATCCCGAGAAAGCGCGGCCGAAGAACCCGACGGTGACCTGGTACCCCTGGCAGCCGGCGATCGAGCGCCCGCCGCCGGAGGCGTTCGCGGCGGTCGACGGAGTGGTCAACCTGATCGGCGAGGAGATCAATCAGCGGCTGACCGAATCGGCCAAGGAGCGGATCCGGGAGAGCCGGGTGACCGCCACCCGCAACCTGGTGCAGGCCATCGAGGCCGCCGGTGTCAGGCTCAAGGTCTTCGTCGGCCAGTCCGCGATCGGCTA
>JBKPIY010000027.1:0-26934 GCA_046730475.1 Actinomycetota bacterium | reverse complement strand
AATCGGGGCGCCCGGATTTGAACCGGGGACCTCACCGACCCGAACGGTGCGCGCTACCAGGCTGCGCCACGCCCCGAGGGGACCTAGGATAGAGGCGAGGGGTGGGATCGGCTCGTCCGGGGCAGTAGGTTCCAGGCGATGGCCGGCAACCCCGAGCCCTGATGGCGGACGGGCCCCAGGCCGATCGCTTCCGCGTCCTCTCGATCGACGGCGGGGGCATCCGAGGGCTGATCCCCGCCCGGGTGATCGCCCGACTGGAGGCGTTGATGAGCGCGGCGGCCGGGGAGGAGAGGCGGGTGCCCGACTGCTTCCATATGGTCTCCGGGACCTCGACAGGCGGTCTCCTCGCCCTCGGCCTCACCGCGCCGGACCCGAATCGCCCAGGGCGCCCGCGCCTGACCGGCGAGGAGCTGGTGAAGCTCTATCTCGAGGACGGCCCCCGGGTCTTCGGCGACAGGCTGCACCAGATCCTGTCGCTGTGGGGATGGATCGCCCCGAAGCACTCCTCGAGCCGGCTCGAGCGCGCGCTGCGCGAACGGCTCGGCGGCTCCGGGCTCGCCGAGGCGCTTCGGGAGGTGGTGGTGACCTCCTACGACATGCACGAGCCCGGCCCCCGCTTCTTCAAGCGCTGGCGGGCGCGCGAGTCACGCGACCGCAACATCCCGATCGTCGACGCGGGCCTCGCCACCTCCGCGGCGCCCACCTACCTCCCCTCCCACGGGATCGGCGAGCAGGCGCTGATCGACGGCGGCGTGTTCGCGGCCAACCCGACCGTCGCGGCGGTGGTCGAGTCCCTGAAGCGCCGTGATGACGAGCCCGCCGCGCTCGAGCCCGAGGAGCTCCTCGTGGTCTCGCTCGGCACCGGCGAGCACGAGCACGGCCAGCCCCAATCCCGGGTCCGGCGCTGGGGTAGGCTCGGCTGGGTGTGGCCGCGCCAGGGCGACCCGGCGCTCGTGTCGGCGATCCTCGACGGCCAATCGGACGCTGCCGATCACTGGGCCGAGATCCTCCTCAATCACGTGCCGGGGCAGGCGGTCGCCGACCCCGAGCGGATGGGACGTGGCCCGCGCTACTGGCGCTTCCAGGCCAAGCTGTTGCGGGCCCGCGGCCTCGACGACGCCGGCGAGGCCTCGCTCGCCGAGCTCTCGGACGCCGCCGACCGGCTCCTGGCCGATCGCGCGCGCGATCTCGAGGAACTGGCGCGGCGCCTGATCGCCAGCGGACCGATTCCGCCCGACCCGCCTCCCTAGCGTCCGGAAGGCTCGCCCTCCCTCGCGGCCTCGCGCTCGGAGGCCCGGGGGGTGAGGTAGCGAACCGCGAGGAACATCAGCAGCAGCCCGCCGGCGCCGGCCCAGACGATCGGATCCTCGATCGAGAAGCCTTCAAGCCGGCTGCCGACGTATACGAAGTAGGCGGTGATCGGGGCGTAGCCGACCGCGGTGGTCCAGCTGAAGCGCGCGAGGGGGACTCGGGCCGCTCCCGCCACCAGCCCGGTGAGGGTGAAGGGCACGATCGGCACCAGCCGGGCGGCGAGCAGGAAGGTGACGCCGCCGCGGTGGATCAGGCGCTCGACCCGGAGGAAGCGCCGCTCGCCGGCGATCGTGTACAGGAGCGGCCGCGCCGCGTGCCTTCCCACCCAGTAGGAGAGGACCCCCGAGGCCACCCAGCCCGCCATCACCAGCGCGAACGCCGCCCCGAAGCCATAGACGAAGCCGGCGGCGGCGTCGATGATCTCCGCCGGGTACCAGATCACGGTGTGAATCAGCTGCAGCCCGATCACCATCGCCGCCCCCGAAGCGCCGAGCTCCCGGAGGTCGTGGCGGACCTCGGCGGTGTTCCCGTGAATCGCGTCGACGACGGCGTGGCGCAGGGGCGGGATCGCGAACGCGATCGCGACCGCGGCGAGCGTGCCGCCGAGCGCGAGGGCGAGGCCGGTCCAGGTCCCTCCACCGGGCGGCCCGCTGCTCACGGTGGATAGATTAGGTGTTGCGAAATCCGAGCCAAGGAGAGCAGATGGCGTACGAGGTTCCCGACCTTCCCTACGACTACAACGCGCTCGAGCCGCACATCGACGAGCAGACGATGCGCGTGCACCATGACAAGCACCACCAGGCCTACGTCGACAAGGCCAACGCCGCCCTCGAGGGCATCGAGTGGGCGGACAAGCCGGTGAACGAGGTGCTCCAGAACCTGTCCAGCCTCGGCGACAAGGAGACCCCGGTCAGAAACAACGCCGGCGGGCACTCAAACCACACCTTCTTTTGGGAGATCATGAGCCCCGATGGGGGCGGCGTGCCCGAGGGCGACCTCGCCTCGGCGATCGACGAGGCGTTCGGCTCCTTCGCCGAATTCCAAACCCAGCTCAAGGACGCGGGCGTCAACCGCTTCGGCTCGGGCTGGGCGTGGCTGGTCCACGACGGGTCCGGCCTGGCGATCGTCTCCACCGCCAACCAGGACTCGCCGATCTCCGACGGCCAGACGCCGATCATCGGGGTAGACGTCTGGGAGCACGCCTACTACCTCAAGTATCAGAACAAGCGCCCCGACTACATCGACGCCTGGTGGAACGTGGTCAACTGGGGAAAGGCGGCAGAGCACTTCGCCGCCGCCGCCGGGTGATCGAGGGCCGCCCGGCGAACATCCTTCGCTGGGCGGCGAAACCGGCGCCCCGCTCACCTGTTAGGAAGGCTGATGAGCCTCCGCCTTGTGATGCTCGCGGCCGCGGTTGTGTCCGGCGCGGCTCTGATCGCTCCGTCCACCGGCTCGGCCGCCGTGAGGCAGGTCGAGGCGACCTTCTTCGAGGAGTTCGCCTCTGACACGTTCACCGTCGACCAGGGCGATCTGGTCACGTTCGTCAACCACGACCCGTTCCTCTCGCACAGCGTCGTCGCTGACCTCGAGCAGGGGGGAGAGCCCGTTTTCGAGGCGCCGGTGATCGGGTGGAACCAGATGCGGCTGCTTTACCGGGCGCCCTTCCTGACCACGGGGACCTACCCGTTCTCGGATCCCGCCTACCCGGGGATGACCTCGCGCCTGGTCGTGACCTCGAACGGGAGTCCCCTGCCGCCTGACTCGACCCCTCCGACCGCCGGGGTCAAGGTGAGGACCGCGGCGCTCTCGACCCTGACCCGCCGCCGCCGGCTGAGCCTGACGGTCAATCCGGTCGAGCCGGTGGACGTCGCGATCGTCGCCCGTGGCGCGGGCGTGCTCCTCGGCCGGGCCCACCGGACCTATCCCGTCCCGGGGCTTCGCTCGATCATCCTGAAGATCTCCAGGACCAGGGCTCGAGGGTTGGCGAACCGGGCGGCCGACCTTCGGGCAAATGGCAAGCGGACGCTGCGGGTGACCGTGTCCGCATCGCTCACCGACGTGGCCGCGAACCCCGGCAGCGGCCTCGGCTTCCGCCGCCTCCCGGTGCCCGCCCCCCGCAAGCCCCGCGCCGGGAAGTAGGCGCCGAATCGACTATCTTGGCCGGGATGCGGTGGCCCGCCGTCCTCGCGTCCTGCCTCGCCGCCGGCGCCGTGATCACCCCCTCGAGCGCGATCGCCGGAAAGCACGTCCGCGTCAAGGTGAGGACCGGCGAAGCGATCGCCCAGGCGGACGGGGAGCTGGTGAGCGCGATCGCCACCTGCCCGAAGCGGACGAGGGCGATCGCGGGCGGGTTCTCGGCCGAGCTTCACCCGGTGAGCGTCGTCTTCGTTCCATACGAGTCCCGCCGGATCACCGGCCGCAGCTGGAGGATCTCAGCCGGGCTCAACGCGCAGGGCTCGCCCGAGCCGGCGAAGCTGACCGCCTTCGCCTACTGCCTGAAGATGAAGCGCAGGCCGTTCGAGGTTCCCGCCCGGCGGCGGCTACCGGGCGCCTCCACCGCCGCCCTCGCGGCCCGCTGCCCCCGCGGCACCAGGCTCCTCTCCGGGGGCTTCGGCGTCTCGGCCCCGGACCTGACCGCTCCCGCCGTGTTCGCCATCGTCTACGCCAGCGCCCGGTCCGCGAAGCGGGCGTGGCTCAGCTCGTTTGCCAACTCGGCCGGTCCCACCAGGATCGCGAGCACCTACGCCTACTGCGTCAAGGGGAAGCGCCGCAAGCCCCTCGCCAAGCGGGTCGGGACGGCCGCCCTCGGGCCCAGCGCCGGGATCTCGCTGGCCACCGCGACCACCTCCCCGTGCCCCGGCGGGCGCCGGGCGCTGTCGGGCGGCTGGTTCGCTGGCTCGGTGGCGCCGGGCGGTTTCCTCCCTCTGGTCTACACCTCCCGCCGGGTGGGGAGGGCGTGGAGCGCGTCGGCGCTCCAGCTGGGGAGCGCCACGGGCTCCTACCAGGCCGTCGCCTACTGCGGCTGACGACGGGCGGTGGGGTCAGCCGACGGGGGCCCCCTCGGCGACGAGCGGAACCCCGATCGCCTTCAGCCGCCGGGAGAGGGCGTTGAAGGCGAAGGTGTTGACCTCTTCGGAGCTGTAGTCGAGCAGGGTCCAGTTTTCAGGGTCGGCTCCCTTGGGGACCAGCACCCCGCTCGCGATCGGGAGGAGCTCGTGGAGCCGGGCCCGCATCCGCTCGCCGGCCGCCGCGTCGGCGCCGCACTTTTCCTTCAGGAACCAGGTCCCGTAGGCGACATGGCGGTGCTCGTCGCGGGCGACCTTCTTGAATCCCTCCACGAATCCGGGCAGAAGCCCCTTGCGCTCGAGGTAGTCGGTGATGAAGTACTGGCCGGTCAGGGCCAGGGTTCCCTCGATCACCATGTGGTAGGTGGTGCAGTAGTCGATCTTGGCGTCGATGTCGCTCGGATCGGCCACCAGCCGCTGGTTCGCCTCGACCAGAGCGCGGTCGAAGAGCTCGATGAAGGCGTCGTTCAGCTCCGCTCGCACCCTTCCCAGCCGCCGCTCCCAGGTGGGGTCGTCGATCCCGACCACCTGGCGGTAGAAGCGGTCGAAGAATTGCGCGTGCCGGGCCTCGTCGACCTGCTGGGTGGCGAGGAACGCCTCCTCGCTCTCGTCCTCGTAGGCCATCACCAGTCCCGAGAACTGGGTGGTGACCCGCTCCTCGCCGACGAAGAAAGAGGCGAGGCCCCACACGAACCAGTCGCGCTCGTCGGGGGTCAGGTTCTTCCAGTCGCTCCGGTCCCGGGAGAAGTTGATCTCGTGGGAGAGCCAGTGCTGCCGCTCCCACAGCTCGTACAGCTGCTGCGGGTCGAGCAGTCGGATCCTCGATGCCTGTTCGTCCGACTGCAGCGTCCCCGGATCGCCCTGGAGCGCGAGCTGCTCGAGTGTGTCCGCCATCCGCCCATCACCTCCGCTCGTTCGGGTTCGGAGCCTATCTCCCGTTCTTCGTCGGGAGCGGTCTGCGCGCACTCTATCACCAGCCCTGACACACCGTCAGACGAGCCGTCAGACACTCCGTCGAGCGACGGGGTAGAATCGCGGCGAATGGCCACCGCGGGGACCCGGGAAGAGACGACCGCGCCGCGCGTCGCGGGGGAGCGCCTCGCTCGCCGGCGCCGCCGCGACGAGGCGCGGGCGGCGCTCGTTCGCTCCGCCCTGGAGCTGGCCGAGGTGGCGCCCTTTCGCGATCTCACCGTCGACGAGATCGCCCGGGGGGCGGGCGTCTCACGGAGCGCCTTCTACCTGCACTTCGCCGACAAGCACGAGCTCCTGCTCACCGCGCTGGAGGAGGTCGCGGGTGAGCTCTACGGGATGGCCGACCGGTGGTGGAGCGGCGAGGGCTCGCCCGCGGAGCGGGTCAGGGTCGCCCTCGAGGGGGTGGTCGCGATCTACGCCGAGAACGCCGATCTGCTGCGGATCGCGACCGAGGTCTCGACCTATGACGAGGAGGTGCGAGCGGCCTGGCGGGGGATCGTCGAGCGCTTCGTCGACGCGACCGCCGCCCACGTGCTCTCCGAGCAGCGGGCGGGACTGATCCCGCCGGCGCTCGACGGGCGGGCGACCGCCGAGGCGCTCGTCTGGATGAGCGAGAGGCTCTCCTACATCTTTCTCGGGAGGGCGGATCGGAGCCCCGAGGAGCTCGTCGCCGCCCAGGCCCCGATCTGGACGGCGGCCCTCTATCCGGGGGTGATCCCCGCCGAGGAGCTCCGCCCCGGCGGCGAGGGCGGCAAAGCCAGGCACCACTCACCCGATTCCGGATACGCCGAGCGCTGAGCTGTCGGCATCCGGTGGCCATAGGATTTCGCGTGGGAAGGGAAGCGACAGAGGAGGAGAGTTGGCCTACTTCAAGGACGCCCAGGAGGTCTACGAGACCGTTGGCAAGCTGTTCCAGGACCTGGCCGAGGACGACGAGCTTGCCCCCAAGTTCCGCAAGGCGAACACGATCGTCCAATACGACTACCGCGATCCCGAGTCGGTGATCACCGTTCGGCTCCAGGAAGGCCGGCCTGGGGACGTCGACTTTGGCGACACCGAGATGGAGCCCGAGGTGGTGATGAGCATGGAGGCCGACACCGCCCACCGGTTCTGGCTCGGGAAGGTGAATGTCACCGTCGCCCTCGCCCGCGGCCAGATCAAGGCGAAGGGCCCGGTGGCGAAGATCCTCAAGCTGGTGCCGCTGACCAAGCCGGTCTTCCCGCGCTACAAGGCGCTGCTCGAGTCCCAGGATCGCCAGGACCTGATCGACGCCGCCTAGGTCCTCCAGCCACTAATCTCGCGGCCGTGGAAGCGGAAGCGCTCGGTGCCGACGCCCGTCAGTTCTCGGGCTTCAAGGACTACTACCAGTTCGCCCACCCGACCCGGGTGGTCGCCGGCCGGGGAATGATCGCGGGAGCCGGCTTCGAGTTCATGAAGGACGGTGCCAAGCGCCCGCTGATCGTCACCGACGAGGTGATCCGCGGCACCGGTCTGATCGACAGGGTCTCAGACGGGGTGGCCGACGGTGGCCTCGAGGTCGCCGGGATGTTCGATGACGTCCCCCAGGACTCCTCGACCGCGACGGTCGCCGCCTGCGCGGACGCCGCCAGGGCGGCGGGCGCCGACTCGTTCCTGGCGGTCGGCGGCGGCTCGGTGATGGACACGGCCAAGGTCGCCAACGCCGTCTTCAGCCACGGCGGCACCACCCTCGACTACGAGGGCCTGTACACGCTTCCCCGCGAGGACGACGGCCTCGGAGCGCCGAAGCCGGTGGCGCCGCTCGCCTGCATCCCGACCACGGCCGGGACCGGCTCGGAGGTCTCGATGGGCGCCGTGATCAAGGACCGCGAGCAGCACATCAAGCTCCTGATCGGCGACTTCCCCCTCTTCCCGCGGCTCGCGATTCTCGACCCCGAGTCGACCCGCACCCTGCCCCCGGCGATCGCCGCCACCACCGGGATGGACGCGATGACCCACGCGATCGAGGCCTACACCGGCCCCGAGTGGAGCCCCCACGGCGAGGCCTTCTGCCTGCAGGCGCTGCGGATGATCCGCGCCAACCTCCCGGTGGCGGTGGAGGACCCCTCGAACGAGGAGGGGCGCGGCAACATGCTGATCGCGGCCTGCCTGGCGATCGTCCCCGGCGCCGCCGGGGCCTCGGCGCTCGGTGCCACCCATTCGATGTCGCATTCGGCCGGGGCCCTTTACGGGGTCCCCCACGGGCTCGCGAACGCGATCAACCTTCCGCACGTGATTCGCTTCAACTGCGCTGGGGGCAGCGAGATCGCCGACCGCTATCGCGACCTCGCCGAGGTACTCGGCGCCGACCCGCATGGCTCCGACGCGGACGTCGGGGATTCCCTGGCCGCCTGGGTGAGCGAGCTCACCGCGCGGCTCGGCCTTCCCCAGCGCCTCTCCGAGGTGGGCGTCCCCGAGGCCGGGATCCCGGAGCTGGTCGAGGGGGCGATGGGCGACGGATGCAGCCTCACCAACGCCCGCGAGCTCGCCGACGGGGACTTCGAGGCCCTCTACAAGCGGGCGCTGTAGCCGTGCGCCTGCCGAGCGGCGATCGCCGAGCTCGATGAGCGCCCGGGACGAGGCAGATCGCTGGAGCGAGGCGGTTCGCGCCCTGGCGGCCAAGCGCGGGCTTCGCTACGAGGAGATCGGGGGCATCAACCCGAGAGGGGCGCCCGCGGCGCTCTGCCCAGGGGGCACAAACCGGATCACCGGCGAGCTCGCGTCGGGCTTTTGGGGGGCGAGCTGCGACGCCGACGAGCACGAGGAGGGCGGCTT
This sequence comes from Actinomycetota bacterium, assembly GCA_046730475.1. Taxonomy (GTDB): domain Bacteria; phylum Actinomycetota; class Thermoleophilia; order Solirubrobacterales; family 70-9; genus JBKPIY01. The sequence goes on along the minus strand of JBKPIY010000027.1, from coordinate 18,793 downwards.
CGGGCGCAAGGCGATCCTCCCCGGCGCCGTCCTCGCCAAGGCCCACATGCCCGATCTCGCCAGGGTGGTCCCGATCTTCAACGTCGAGTCGATCGAGCGCACCCCCGAGGACTCCCTCGACCGTCATTCCCGCCGCCGGGTCGAGTTCGAGAGCGTCGAGTTCAACAAGCGGTTCATCGCAACCGTCCCCGCCGAGCACGACCCGATCGCACTCCGGGAGCTGTTCAGCCCGGCGTTCCTGGACTGGACCACCCGGATTCCGGCCGAGGTCGACTTCGGGATCACCGACGCCCAGCTCTTCTTCCACTGGCGCCTCCGGGAGCGCACCGGCGAGGAGCTGGAGGGGGCGCTGAAGGCCGCCGGGGGGATCTTCGAGCGCCTTCGCCGGGAGATGGCCGAGGAGGGCCTTGCCACCTACGCGATCGGGCCCTGGTACGCCGGGATGGAGCCGTTCCCACCGGTCCCCGGCGCGGCCAGGCCCAGCTAGTCCGAGGCGGCGGCCCCGCGGGCCTTCAGTCGGCGGCGGGCGGCCCGGTAGTGGCGGAATCCCCCGCCGATGAACGCGCGGTAGCGATGGAGCCCGCCGGGCGGCAGCTCGAAGCCGCCGACCATCCCGTGGGGCACGAGCCGCCAGCCGCGCTGGTCGCGGACGAGGTCGCCGCGCACCTGGAAGTTCTGCTGCCAGGTGAAGTCCGGCGCGTGGCGGTGCGCCGTCAGGCAGGCGCGGCCCTCGATCAGCGGCAGCCCGGTGGGCTCAGCCTCGATCGCGACCGAGCGGGAGGCGCGATCCGCGCGCACGGGCACTCGCACCGACAGGGGAAAGCCATCGGGAGCGAGCCAGCTCAGGACCGCGGTCGGGTGGTCGCGTCCGAGGTGCTCGATCCGGCCGTCCCAGGCGATCGTCCCTCCGGCGGGAGCGCCGTGCTCCTCTCCGGGCTCCTCGGCGTGGCCCGAGCGGACCTCCTCGAGGTGGGCGTCGTGGATCGCCGGACCGGCGGAGATGTCGCCGTTCGCCCACACGAAGATCCGCTCCGGGCGAATGTGGACGTAGATCCGCGTGTAGTACCAGTTGAACCACCCCCGCACCGCCTTCGGCGGGTGCGTCTTCCTGGTCGCCGGCAGCTTCGCGCCCAACTCCCGGAAGTAGCGCTCCCGATTCGCCTCGAGATCGCGGTCGTCGACCGCGGCGGTGCCCTGGACGAGCACCTGGATCCCGCTGTCGATCCCCGAGCCCGTCGGGTCCGAGAACAGCAGGGAGACGCTGGGATGGCGGACCGCGTCGTCCGCCTTCTTCGGGTAGCCGAGCCCGGTGGTCACGTCCAGGCAGGGGCCTCCCTGCTGGTAGTAGGGGGTGACCGGCCAGGTGATCGGCTGCTGTCGAGCGCTGACCGTCGTGTACTCGCAGGTGATGAAGCGGTCGAACGCGTCCCGGACCTCTTGCGGGAGGCTGCTCGTCACGTCGTGATTCTCCCACCATGGCGGTGATCCTGATGCCTGAATCCCGCAGCGCTCAGTCGCCGAAGTGGTAGCCGCGCACCGGCTTCCTCCCAACCACGAAGGCGAGCTCGGTCCCGTCGGGCGACCAGGCGAGATCGTGGATCTGGCGGTCCCCGAGGCTGACGATGTCGTGTCGATCGGCCCCGTCCGGTCGCACGAGCGCGATGGCGCCCTGGGTCGGGACGAACGCGATCCACTCGCCGTCCGGTGACCAGGCCGCCGGGGCGAGAGCGGTCTCGGCGGCGATCTGCCGGAGCTCCCCGCCAGCCGCGGGGAGCGTGTAGAGGCGCCGGCCCGACGTCTCGTTCGGTCCGGTTCCAGATCGCCTCGCCGCGGGGAGGACTACCTGATCGCCGTCGGGTGATCAGCTCGGGAACCCTCTCGCGGCGTCGCCAAGCAGACGCCTAGGCCGGGTGCCCCCCGCGATGCAGAGACCAGACGCTGTTCGTTGCCCGAGTCCGGAGCCCAAGCCGGCCCCACGCTGACCTGCGGCCCGCGGGTGACCCGTTCAGGTCGCGCGCCCGGCGCCCGAGGCACGCCTAGGGAAGGCCCTCTGGAAGCTCGATCCGCCGGGCGTCACCCTGGCCGACGACCGTGGGCTCGATCGCCTTCACCTGGCGCCGGCGCGCTGCCTCGAGCGCCTGGTCGGCGCTGGCGAACGGGAGGAGCGACTCGAGGTGCTTGATGGTCGGGAAGACGAGCTCCATCTCGCCGCGCTGATGGGCGTCGAGGGCCGCACGGGGCGCAAACCACCCGGCGTCGACCGTCTCCGAGTCGTCGGGGCGGGGTGGGGAATGGGCGGGGCCGAGCGCGAGATAGAAGCGGGTGTCGAAGCGGATCGGGACGACCCGGGGCGTGATCCAGCGCGAGTAGGCGACCAGCTCCTCGGCGGTTATCTCGATCCCCGCCTCCTCCCGCAGCTCGCGCACCGCGCAGGCACGGTGGCCGGGCTCGTCCCCGCCGTCGGCGTCGTCCACGGCGCCACCGGGAAAGACCCAGACGCCGGGCATGAACCGCGCGTGTGGGTTGCGCCTCACCATGCACACCTCGAGCCCCCGGGCGGAGTGCGTGCCGCCTCGCCGCAGCAGGATCACGGTGGCGGCGGGGCGGGGGATGGCTGGCTCGGTCTCCTCCACGCGCAGCCCACCCTACCTCTGGTCGTCCCGTGTGCGGCCGGGGCCGGGGTTTCGAATAGATTGCCCCGCCGTGGTGGCGGAGAAGCAGCTCTACATGTGCACGTCGTGCGGGTTCATCTACGACCCCGACGAGGGCGACCCGGACGGCGGAGTGCCGCCCGGAACGCCCTTCGACGACATCCCGGACGATTGGTTCTGCCCGGTCTGCGGAGCGCGGAAGAGCGACTTCGAGCCCTACGAGGAGTAGTTCCCCTGGGCGTCTACTCCCTCACGCGCTCCTCGACGATCTCGTAGACGCCGTCGGCGCCGACCGACTCGACGAGCTCGTCGACCGCCTGGCGCCGCTCCTCGTAGCCGCTGCTGTCCTGACTCCCCCGGAGCTCATCCAGGGTCCCGTCGAAGAACCCGAAGGTGACCACCTCATTCTCGTCGTCGACGTTCCGGAGCGCATAGAAGCGCTTCCAGCCGGGGGGCGCCTCGGCCTCATCCGGCGGGGCGAACGTTCGCCTGAAGTCATCGAAGGAACCGGGATTCAGCTTGCGTACCGTCAGTGCACAGAGCATCGCTACTCCACCTTGGTCGAGCCGGCCCGGCGGCGATCGCCGCCCGCCGCCGCTGTCGGGATCCTAGTGGCGCCTCCCGGCGAGGCGTTACGAGAGCGCTACGCCGGTTCGGCCGGATCGAGGCGCTTGGTGAAGAAGACGCGGTCGAAGCCCCTCTGCGAGCGCCGCCCGGACTCGACGTAGCCGAGGCGGGGGTAGAGGCGGAGGTTCTCGGTCATCGCCGCGTTCGTGTAGAGGCGGATCTCGCGGAGGCCCAGCCCGCGGGCTCGAGCCTCGGCGAACTCGAGCAGGGCGCCGCCGATGCCCTCGCCCTGGCGATCCGGCTCCACCGCGACGTTCTCGATCAGGATGTGGGTGGGCGCCGGGATCAGGACGAGGACGCCGGCGACGCCGCCCTCGTCCCAGACGAGCGCTTCGCCTCGCTCGACCTTGGCGGCGTAGTCGTCGTCCATCGGCGAGGGGCGGCGCCCGAGGCGCTCGACGTATTTCTCGTAAGCGCGCGCCACGATCGCCTCGATCGCGGGGAGGTCGGCGGCCTCAGCTCGGCGGATCGGCACCCCCCAAGGATGGGGGATCTCAGTCGAGCACGCTCTCCCGCCACCTCCGGCGCAACCCGGTGGCTGCGAACCAGATCGCGGCCAGGACCGCGCCGAGCGGAACGACCACGGCGAGGGTGACGAGGGCGGCTCCGCCGAGAGCCTGGAGCACCTTCAGCGCGTCGTCGGCCGCGTCGCCGATCGACCAGGCGCCCGCCCCGTCGCCGTCTGAGACGACGGCCACCCCAACGGTGGAGAACGCCGCCCGCGACTTGAGCTCGCGGAGCTGGGCGCGAGCCGCCGCCAGCTCCCGCCGGGCGAAGCGAAGCTGCGCGCGGAGGCTGGCCGTCTCGTTGGGATCGGTCGAGCTCGCGAGCTGGCGGAGGAGCGACTCGACCTTGGCCCGGTCGTCCTTGTAGCGGCCCCCTGCGGTCACGTACGCCTTGGTGATGTCGAGCGAGCCCTCGTTGCGCGACTGCACGTGCGCCAGATCGGAGAGGTCGGCGAGCGCCGCCTGCAGGTGGAGCGCCGGGATCTTCAGATCGAAGGTGGCGCGGGCGCGATCGGCATCGCCGCTGGTCACGTTCGAGGAGACGACGAAGCCTCCGTATCGATCGGTTACGTCGACCACGCCGTCGGCGACGTCCCGCACCGCCCCGGCGTCGGTCGAGAGGGTCAGCGACGCCGACTGCTCCTGGACGCGCGTCCGTCCCGCCGCCAGTCCGCCCGGCGAAGGCGGCACCGGCGGCGTCCCCACGGTTCCCGTGGCCGCCCGGAATCCACTCGACTTCAGCCTCTCGCTCGTCGCCGGCGCGGGCTGGGTGGCCGCGGGCCGCCCTGCCTGCACGGCGCCCGAGCCGCCGCCCGCGCCGCCACCGCCAATCCCCCCCGTCACGCCGCTGGACCCGAAGTGAACCTGGGAGAGAGCGACGGCGATCACGATCAGGGCGGTCGCCGCGGCGGCGAAGGTCGGGAGCAGCCAGCGTTGCCTCCTGGTGGCCGGTCGGCGGGCGCGCGCGCGCTCGCTCCCCGCCTCCCGAGCGGACCGGCGGGACCGTTCAGGCTGGGGAAAGCCCTCCGCCGCCCAGGCGTCGAGCTCGGCGGCGAAGCGCTCGCTGGGAAGGGGGCGGCCCTCGCGCAACTCGTGGGCGATGTCCTCGAGCTCAAGCGGCGTCATCGCAGGCCCTCCTCAGCTTTTCCATCGTTCGGTGCAGCTTGGTACCGGCGTTGGTCTCGCTGGTGCCGATCACGCTGGCGATCTCGGCGTTCGAGAGGCCGGCGAAGTACTTGAGCGCGATCAGCTCCCGCTCACGGCCTGAGAGCCGATCGACCGCATCGCGCAACGCCGCCCGCTCGATCGCGGCCTCCCCGGCGCCGCCACCGGAATCGGTGGTGCCCTCGCGGAGCTCGGTCAGGCGGGCGCGCCGCCGCAGCTCGTCGAGGGCGGCGTTCCGGGCGATCCCGAACAGCCAGGCACGGGCCGAGCCCCGGCGGGGGTCGAGCTGGCGCCGTTTCCGCCAGGCGCGCTCGAACGCTTGCGCCGTCACCTCCTCGGCGGCGGAGCGGTCGCGGATCAGCCCCGCGACGTAGCCGTAGACGGCGTCGCGCGACTCGCGGTACAACGCCTCGAACTGGAGCCGCTTCTCATCAACCTGCCCGCTCGCGGTCGCCGTCGCTGTGGCGGCGCTGCTCATATCCACACTACGGCCCAGCCGCAGGTTCATCACAGCCAGTATCGACCCCGGTCCGCCGGGAGCTAAGCGGCGTCGCGGAGCGGCGAGTCCAGCAGCACCGCCGCCGCCCTCCCGCTCGGCGTCTGGGCCGGGCCGTGGGCGGCGAGGTGCGCCGCCTCGATCGAGTCCGCGGTCACTGTCACCAGCCTCAGGAGGTCGCCCTTGGAGATCGACAGCGGTGGCATCAACACGATCACGTCGCCGAGCGGGCGGACGATCACCCCCCGCCGTCGCGCCTCGAGCGTCACCCGGTGGCCCATCCGAAGCGCGGGGTCGTGATCGCCGAGGTCGATCCCCACCATGAAGCCGCAGCGGCGGACCTCGCGGACCTCGGGCATCACCTCGATTCCCTCGAGCAGCTCGTGCAGCGTCCTGATCTTCGGCTGGAGGCGAACGAGGGTGCGCTCCTCCTCGAACACGTCGAGCGAGGCGAGGGCCGCGGCGCAGGCGAGCGGGTTGCCGGTGTAGGTGTGGCCGTGGAAGAAGGTCTTGAACTCCTGGTGGACGCCGAGGAAGGCCTCGTAGATCCGCTCGCGGGCGAGGGTGGCCGCGAGCGGCATGTAGCCGCCGGTGATCCCCTTCGCCAAACAGAGGAGGTCGGGGCTCACCCCCTCGCGCTCGGAGGCGAACATCGTCCCCGTCCGCCCGAATCCAGTCGCCACCTCATCGCAGATCAGGAGGATCCGGTGGCGGTCGCACAGCTCCCTCACCGCCCGCAGGTAACCCGGGGGATGGACGAGCATCCCGGCCGCCCCCTGGACCAGCGGCTCGACGATCACCGCCGCGATCTCCTCCTCGTGCATGGCGAGGATCCGCCCCATGTCATCGATGTCGCCCGGCCTCGCCCGGTGGGAGCGGAACAGGAGGGGACCGAAGGCGGAGTGGAAGAGGTCGATCCCGCCCACCGACACCGACCCGATGGTGTCGCCGTGGTAGGCCTCCTCCAGGCAGACGAAGGCCTTTCGCCGCACGTGCTGGCCGCCCCGGAGCTGCCAGTACTGGAATGCCATCTTCAGCGCCACCTCGACCGCCGTCGACCCCGAGTCCGAGTAGAAGACCCGGCTCAGGCCGGGTGGCGCGAGCTCCACCAGGCGGCCCGCAAGCTCGGCGGCGCCGGGGTGGGAGAGGCCGAGCATGGTCGAGTGGGCGACCCGCTCGATCTGGTCACGAAGGGCCGTGTCGATCGCCGGGTGACGATGGCCGTGGAGGTTGCACCAAAGCGAGGAGCTTCCGTCCAGGTAGCGGCGGCCGGCGGTGTCGATCAGATAGCTGCCCTCGGCCCGCTCGATCATCACCGGCGGCTCCGCGACCCAGTCGCGCTGCTGGGTGAACGGGTGCCAGAGGTGCCGGTGGTCGAGCTGGCCGTGGTCGGCTGCCATCTCCTGGGCCCGGACCTTAGATCGCGCCCCGGCGGCAATCGTCGACGCCTCGCGCGGCGTGTGTGACGCACATCACACTAGTTTCGCTTGCGCAACCCTTTCATCCGTGTAACCTTTTCGTTAGTGGAAGCAGCAATGAAGACCGGCCACACCTCTCGCACGGCCGAGCCGAACGCGGCGGATCGCGAGCTCGCGATCCGGCGCGGGTCCCGGTTCATAAAGGTGATGAGCGCCGACGGCGGTGCCGCCTTTCGCGTCATCGATGAGAGCGGCCTCAGCTTCAGCCAGTTCAAGACCCTGATCGAGCTCGGCGGCGGCGTGGGCGGGGAGCACTCCACCGTGAAGCGGGTCGCCGAGGTCCTTGGGATCTCGGTGCCGTCGGCGAGCCGGGCGGTAGACGACCTCGTCAAGCGTGGCTTCGCCACCCGGGCGGAGGACCCCGAGGACCGCCGGGTCAAGCGCGTCTCCCTGACCGACTCCGGCCGCGAGCTCGCCGACCGGGTCGTCTCCGCGCGGGTGAGCGGTCTCGAGGCATTCGTCGCCGGACTCACGGCCGGCGAGCGCCGCAAGCTCGAGGCGGCGCTGGAGGAGCTGCTGAAGCGGGATGAGATCCAGGAGAGGTACCGGACCTACGGCAGGAGGATCAACGCGTGACCCGATATCGCCACCTGATCACCGACGACAACCGCAAGTGGTGGACGCTGGGCGCGATGTGCTTCGCCCTGTTCATGATCATGCTCGACAACACGGTCGTCAACGTCGCCCTTCCCTCGATGCAGCGCGACCTTGGGTCGAGCCTCAGCCAGCTCGAATGGGTGCTGAACGGCTACACCCTCACCTTCGCGGTGCTCCTCGCCACCGGCGGGCGCCTCGGCGACGTCTTTGGCCGCCGGCTCTTCTTCATGGTCGGAGTGGTGATCTTCGGCATCACGTCAGCCACCGCCGGGCTCGCCCAGGACTCGGCGATGCTGATCGCAAGCCGGGCGATCCAGGGCGTGGGCGCGGCGATGATGATGCCGGCGACCCTCTCGATCGTCACCCATGCGTTCCCCGCCAACGAGCGTGGCAAGGCGATCGGGACCTGGGCAGGGGTCTCGGCCCTGGCCCTCACGGTCGGCCCGGTAGTCGGTGGATTCCTCACCGAGCACGTGAGCTGGCGCGCGATCTTCTTCATCAACCTGCCGGTGGCGGCGACCGCCGTGCTCGCCTCGCTGTTCGCGGTGGCGGAGTCGCGCGACCCGTCGGTCGAGCGAAAGGTCGACTATCTCGGAACCGCGACCTTGACCGGGTCGCTGACGGCGATCGTGCTCGCCCTGATCGAGGGCAACAGGTGGGGATGGGGCTCGCCCGCGATCATCTCGCTCCTCGCCGGCGGCGCCGCCCTGCTCGCCGTGTTCGTGCTCGTCGAGCAGCGCGTGGCCGCGCCGATGGTCCAGTTCGCCCTGTTCAAGTCCCGCAATTTCATCGGGTCCACGGCGGTCGCCTTCATCATCACCTTCGCGATGTTCGGCAGCTTCTTCTTCATGGCGATCTACATGCAGGACGTGCTCGGGTTCTCGCCGCTCGAGGCGGGGGTCCGCTTCCTCCCGACCACCGTCCTGATCGCGATCATCGCCCCGCTCGCCGGCCGGGCCTCTGACAAGGTCGGGCCCGTCTGGCCGATGTCGATCGGGCTCGCGGTGCTGTCGGTGGCGATGTACATCTTCTCGGGCGTCGACGTCGCCTCCACCTACGCCGACATCCTGCCCGCCTTCATGCTGATGGGCATCGGGATCGCGCTGGTGATGTCGCCGATGTCGACCGCGGCGATGAACGCCGTCACCGTCGACAAGGCGGGGATCGCCTCGGGGATCCTGCAGATGTCGAGGATGATCGGGGGCGCGGTGGGCATCGCCGCGATCGGCGCGATCTTTCAGGGCCAGCTCGGGAGCGGCTTCAACCCCGCCGCCCTCGGGCACGCGAATGAGGCGATCCGGGCGACCTTCGTGGACGCGCTGGGAACCGCGATGGGCCTGGCCGCGGCGGTCTCGGTGGTCGGGTTCGTTGTCGCGGTTGCCCTCATCCGCGGTAGGCCTGAGCGGCCGGCGGCGGCGCAGCCGCCGGAGCGCGAGGCGGCCCAGGTCGAGGCCACGGTTGGTACTCCTGCCCAGGTGGGGGCAGCGGTTCGCACTCCAGCCCCCGACGCTCACTAGGGGAGCCGCCGGCCTTGGCCCTCGGACGCGGGGCTACAGGCGCGGCCAGCCCTCGGGTCGAGTCAGGTCCAGGCGCGGAAGCGTCTGCACCGCCACCCCTCCGAGGCGCGCGATCGTCGCTCGGTTGTTGCGCTCCACCTCGTCCGGCACCTCGGGCCACGGCGTCAGCACCACCGAGATCGCCTCCAGGCCGGCGGCCCGGACCGATTCGAGGGTGAGCAGGGTGTGGCTGATGGTGCCGAGGCCGGGGGAGGCCGCGATCACCACCGGCAGCCCGAGGTCGCGGGCGAAGTCCCTCACCAGGTAGTCCGGGGTGAGCGGGACCAGGAACCCGCCGACCCCTTCGCACACGAGCAGGTCGGCGCCCGCCCGGGCGGCGCGAGCGGCGGTGATCAGGGCGGCGGGATCGATTTCCTCGCCGATCAGGGCGGCCGCCAACTGTGGGGAGGCGGCGGGCCCGTAGCGGTAGGGCGAGACCTCGTCCTCACTCTGGTCGCTTCCGGCCGCGAGCCGCAGCAGCAGGTGGTCGGGGAGTCGGTTCGCGCTCGCCCACACGGGCTCCGCCACCACCCTCTCCCGGTACTGGTCGAGTCCGCTGACCGCGGGCTTGAACACCCGCACGGTCCGCCCGGCGGTCGCGGCGATCCGCGCGATCACCGCCGCCACCACCGTCTTTCCGACCTCGGTTCCGGTCCCGGTGACGAACACTCCTGGCGGGCTCGGCGCCATAGCGCCGCAGCCTAGAGTGAGTACGCGGCCGGTCACGAAGGGGGCGAGCGGGATACGGTGAACCGAGCTCGAAGATGCTCGCAGCACCCCACTTGCGTGAGACTCGCGATCGCAGAGCCCCGGCACTTCGGAGCTGCAGGATCGACCGGAAGGCGCGTGGTCACGCCGCGCGGCGTAAGGGCGCGGATCCGGAGGCGCGATCGCGATCGGACGTCCCCGAAGCGACCAGGCCCAGATCACGAGCGGCGCGGCCGATCGCCCGACCGGCGGAGCGCAGGTCGCCGACCCTGTGAGTCGCCATCGCGCACAGCCGCAGGCGGGAGCTGCCAGCCGGCACCGTCGGCGGGCGGATCGCCTGGGCGAAGACCCCGCGCTCCAGCGCCCGCTCGCAGAGCGCCATCGCGGTCTCGGCCTCGCCTACGATCACCGGCACGATCTGTGTTCGGGAGCGGCCGAGGGAGAGGCCCTCGGACCTGAGCGCCTCCCGCAGGGTCGCCGCGTTGACCGCGAGCCGCTCGACTCGCCGGGGGCGCTCGACCAGCAGCCCGAGCGCCGCCTGGGCAGCGGCCACGGCCGGCGGCGGCGGGGCGGTGGAGAAGATGAACGGGCGGGAGACGTTCACGAGATACTCGATCAGCTCGACCGAGCCGCAGACGAACGCGCCGTAGCTGCCCAGCGCCTTCCCGAGCGTCCCGATCACCAGGTCGATCTCGTCGCTGAGTCCGGCCGCCGCGACCGAGCCGCGCCCGCCCGGGCCAACAGCGCCCGTCGCGTGGGCCTCGTCGACTATCAGCCGGCATCGGTGGCGCTGGGCGAGCTCCGCGAGCTCGGGCAGGGGCGCGAGGTCACCGTCCATCGAGAAGAGCCCGTCGGTGACGATCAGCGACCTCCGCCCCCTGGCCTTGCGCAGCCCCCACTCGAGATGCTCGAGGTCGGCGTGGCGGTAGACGAAGGTGTCGGCTCTCGCCAGCCGGCAGCCGTCGATGATGCTGGCATGGTTGAGCTCGTCGGAGAAGACGACCTCGCCGCGACCGGCGAGCGCCGAGATCGTGCCGATGTTGGCGAGGTAGCCGGACCCGAACAGGAGGGCCGCCTGCTTTCCCTCGAACTCGGCCAGGCGCCGCTCGAGCTCGGCGTGGATCGCCATGTTCCCCGAGATCAACCGCGAGGCGCCGGCCCCGGCGCCCAGCCGGAGGGCGGCGTCTGCGGCCGCCCGGCGGACCCGCGGATGGTCGGCGAGGCCGAGGTAATTGTTCGAGCAGAGCAGGAGCACGGGGCGGCCGTCGAGCAGCACCGTCGGCCCCTGTGGGCCCTCCACCAGCCGGAGGCGGCGATGAAGCCCCGACCGGCGCAGGTCCTCGAGCCTTGCCTCGATCTCCACCGCTCTCGGGTCTAGTCGCCCCAGCCGGCCGGCGCCTGCTCGCGATCCGATGGCCGGGCGGGGTAGGCCGGCGTCCCGCCCCTCTTCTTGATCACCCGGAGCTGGGTGGATGGATCCCAGAGGTTCGCCTTCGCCTCCCTGTCGAGCAGGTCGTCCACCGGGGTGCGAGGGGTGTCTCCCTCGAGCCAGCCCGACCGGTTGTCGGGCCTCGGATTGGAGCCGTTGTCGGGCTGGCGGGCGACGTTGAGGCCGAGCTCCTCGAAGCTTGCCCGGTCCTCCGTGGGGTCGACGCCGAGGGTGGTGAGGAAGTTCCCCATCATCACCCCGTTCAGCCCCGCCTTCACCGCCAGCGGCTGGAGCTCGCCGAGGTTCTCGACCCGGCCGCCGCAGAGCCGGAAGAGCGCGCCCGGGAGGATCAACCTGAAGATCGCCACCCATTTGACCACCTCCCAGGGATCCATCAGCTCGCGGTCGCCGAACTTGGTCCCCGCCCGGGGGTTGAGGAGATTGATCGGCACCGAGGTGGGGTTGATCTCGGCCAGTTCGAAGGCCATCTCCACCCGCTGGCGCGGGGTCTCCCCGAGGTTGAGGATCCCCCCGACGCAACTCTCGAGCCCCGCCCCCTTGACCGCGTCGATCGTCCGCAGCCTACCCTCGTAGCGGACCGTCGTCGAGACCTCCGGGTAGTAGGAGCGCGCCGACTCGACGTTGTGGTGAACGCGTTGGATCCCTGCCTGCTTCAGCTTCCTGGCCCGATCGACCGACAGATGGCCGATCGAGGCGCAGCGCTTCAGGTTAGTGTGCTCGGAGACCAGCCGGGCGCCCTCGAGGATCTTCTCGAAGTCCCGCCTCGAGAGGCCCTGGCCCTGGGTGACCATGCAGAAGCGATGAGCGCCGGCCGCCTCGGCTGCCTTCGCGTGCTCGAGGATCTGCTCCGGCTCCATCATCGCGTGCATCGGGGTGTCGGCCTCGGCGTAGCGCGACTGGGCGCAGAATCCGCAGTCCTCGGCGCAGCCGCCCGACTTCGCGTTCACCAGCGAGCACATGTCGGTCGAGTCGCCGAAGCGCTCGGTCCGCACCTCCCAGGCGCGCTCGACCAGCCGCGAGATCTCGTCGCGACCGCTGAGCTCGCCGAGCTTCAGTGCCTCTTCGAAGCCGATCAGTGGCGGCATCTGCTGTCCCCCCGGTCGTTGGTTGGCGGTGGGGAGGCTAGAAACGGCCTCGGACGGCGCGGCTACGGTGTCGGGGCATGAACAGCCAGGGACGAGTCGCGGTCGCGTTCGCGGCGGTCGTCGCCGCCCTCGGCTCGCCCGCCGGCGACGCGGCTCGCGTGGACACCTCGGCGGCGGCCACCCAGCTCAGCAATAGGGAGCTGGCGGGGGTGCGGGTGGTGTCGGGCTTCGACGGGCGCGAGCCGCCGGCGAAGCTGCGGAGGCTGATCGGCAACGGTGACATCTGTGGGGTGATCCTGTTCTCCGACAACGTCGTTGACCGCGCTCAGGTCCGGCGGTTGACCGACGAGCTGCAGTCGATCCCCCGGCCCGCCTCCGTCGACGAGCCGCTGCTGGTGATGGTCGACCAGGAGGGCGGCCAGGTGCGGAGGCTGCCCGGCCCTCCGAAGCCCTCGGCCGCCGCCGTCGGAAGGCGCGGCGCCGCCTTCGCCCGCAAGCTGGGCGAGGCGACCGGTTCCAGCCTCGCCGGAATGGGGGTGAACGTCAACCTCGCCCCGGTCCTGGACGTCGCCCGCCCCGGTGGGTTCATCGCCGCCGAGAGGCGCTCCTTCGGCCGCAAGCCGGGGCTCGTCGCAAAGGTGGGGACCGCCTTCGCCAAGGCGATGCAGGGAGCGGGCATCGCCGCCGCCAAGCACTTCCCCGGCCTCGGCTCCGCCCGCCGCTCGACCGACGAGCAGCCGGTGAAGGTGCGCCTCTCGCGGCGCATCCTGCGGGAGGTCGACGAGCGGCCCTACGAGCGCTACATCGCCGGCGGCGGCTCCCTGGTGATGCTGAGCATGGCGAGCTACCCCGCCCTCGGCCCCGGCCCCGCCGCCCTGTCCAAGGCGATCGCGACGCGCGAGCTCCGCGGACGACTTGGCTTCAAGGGCGTCTCGGTCAGCGACGCGCTCGGAACCCCGGCGGCTGCCGCTATCGGGAGCACCGCCAAGGTCGCCGTCCGCGGCGCCCAAGCCGGCACCGATCTCCTCCTCTTCGGCGACTTGGGCGAGGCCGCGAGGGCCTCTCACGCCCTTCGCCGCGCCCTCGCCGCCGGGGTCCTCCCCCGCGACCGCGCCGAGGCCTCGGCGGCGCGGGTGCTGGATTTGCGCGGCTCGCTGGGCGGCTGATCCGACCCTGAGGCATCGAGCGACGGCGGGCGGGTGACCTCGCGGGCGAGGCGCTTGGGGGCGATCAGGCAGTAGCTGGTGGCGATCAGCTCAGCGATCTCCTCCCAGTCGGTACCCGGATGGTCGGCGCGGATGCCGATCCAGCCCCTGGTTCCAACGTAGGGCGGCATGAAGAACGGATCGCCCTGAGCGAGGAGCGCTTCTCGCTCCTCGGGATCGGCCTTCACGGTGAGCGAGGAGCCGTCAGTGGCGGCGGTGCAGAAAATCCTTCCCCGGCCGCCCCCCACCCGGAAGGTCGGATGACCCCAGGCCTCGAGCTCAAACGCTTCCGGCAGGGCGAAGCAGAGGATGCGAACGCGATCGAGGAGGGTTCCGCCGGCGCCACGCCTCGGGGGCATGGCCCGAGGCTACGCCGATCAGGCCGCGTCGCGAAGGGATTCGACCTCGCGGAGCCGGGCGAGGCGCTCCAGGGCCTTGGCCTCGAGGTCGCGGACCTCGGCCTGCCTCATCTCCAGGCGGCGGCTGGTCTCGCGCAGGGGCGTCGGCTCGTCGCCGTTGATCCCGTAGCGAAGCTGGATCACCTGCCGCTCGGCGGCGGGAAGCTCCATCACCGCGTTGCGGAGGGTCTGGTCGCGGAGGCTGACCTGGACCTCCTCGGCGGGGCCGGCCCGGTCCTCGTCCGGGATCAGCTCGCCGAGCGCCGTCTCCTCCTCGGAGCCGACGGGGCGGTCGAGGCTGGTCACCACCCGGTTCAGATTGCGCACCTCGTCGACCTGGTCCGGCGTGAGCTCGGCCGCCTCGGCGATCTCCTCGATCGTCGGGTCGCGGCCGAGCTTGGCCGCCAGCTCGCGCTCGATCCGCATCACCTTGCGCTCACGCTGGGCGATCTGGTTGGGGACCCGGATCGTGCGCTCCTTGTTCTCCAGCGCTCGCTGGATCGCCTGGCGGATCCAGAAGGTGGCGTAGGTGGAGAACTTGTAGCCCTTTCGCCAATCGAACTTCTCGGTAGCCCGGATCAGCCCGAGGATCCCCTCCTGGATCAGGTCGAGCAGGTTCAGGTCCTGGCGCATGTAGCGGCGGGCGTTGGAGACCACCAGGCGCAGATTGGAGTTGATCAGGCGCTCCTTCGCCTCTAGATCGCCACGCTCGATTGCCTGAGCGAGCTCGACCTCCTCCTCCTTGGTGAGGAGCGGGTGGCGGCGGACCTCGTTGAAGAAGAGCTGGAGAGCGTCGGTGGTCTGCTCGGCGAGCTCCGCGTTCCGGTAGCCGGCCTGGGCGGCATCGCGGCCGCAGTCGTCGCGCAGGGGAAGCCCCGCCGCCTCGACCCGTTCGTGGAGCGCCTCCGACTGCTCATCGCTGAGGCCGAGTTCCTGCACGAGGGCGTCAACCTCCGAGAGCTCGACGCAGTCGATCTCGCGCCCGCGCTCGATCAGGCCCGCCAGGCGCTCCTCGACCTCCGGGCCGAGCTCAAGGGTCGTCTGGTCCATTTCCTCAGCCACTTGCCCGTCGAAGATACGCCCTAAACGGGTCGGGCGCGGCGATCCGGGTGCCTGGATCTCAGCCACGGATCGTACGCCGGGCCAGAACGGGGCCCGCGCCCGAGCTGCTCGCCCCGGTCCGAACGCTACCTCCCCCGCCATCTGGGCTTGCGCTTCTCGGCGAAGGCGCGGATCCCCTCGCGGAAGTCCTCGGAGCCGAAGCAAGACCTGCGAAGCTCGATCAGCTCACGCTCCTGCTCGGGGGTGAGGCGAGCGAAGGCGTTGAGAGTATCGATCGCCCGCTTGTTCCCACGCATCGACAGAGGGGCGTGGGCCGCGACCTCGGCCGCCAGCTCGAGAGCGGCACTGTCGAGCTCGGCATCGTCGACGATCTCGTTGACGAGGCCGATCTCCTCGGCGTGCTCGGCGCTCAGGCTGCGGCCGACGAGGAAGAGCTCCTTGGTGCGGGGGACGCCGATCGCGTCGATGAAGCGCTGGAGACCGGTGTGGCCATAGATCAGCCCCAGCTTCGCGGGTGGCATCCCGAGGTTCGCCCCCCGGGCGCAGATCCGCAGGTCGCAGGCAAGGGCCAGCTCCAGCCCGCCGCCGAGGGCGTGCCCGTTGATCGCGGCGATCACCGGCCACGGGTGTGAGGCGACCGTTTCGAGGGCGGTGTGGAACGGGTGGCCGACCAGGGACTCGGCGTCGCGCTCGAAGCTCTCGTCCGGAATCCCGGCGATGTCATAGCCGGCCGAGAACGCCGCCCCGGCGCCCGTGATGACGACGCAGCGGACATCGATGCCGCGGTCGAGGTCCGCGATCGCCTTGGCGAGGCCGTCGAGAAGCTCGTGGTCGAGCGCGTTCCGCGACGCGGGACGCGAGAGCGTCAGGCGGGCGACCGCCTCCGCCGGCTCGTCGAGGGTGAGCTTCCCACCGGCCAACCTCAAGGGGCGCCTCCTCGGCTTCCCTTCGGGGACCGCGTCGGGGTCATATTCGCTCCTATTCGAGGATGACCAGGACGTCTCCCTCGGAGACCGACTGGCCCTCCTCGCAGCGGATCTCCGCGACCGTGCCGGGGTCCTCGGCCTCGACCGGCATCTCCATCTTCATCGACTCGAGGATGACGACGGTGTCGCCTTCATCCACCCGGTCACCGACCTCGACCTCGATCTTCCAGACGGTCCCGGTGATGTGCGCCTCGACGTCAGTGCTCACCGTCGTGACCAGCGTCGTGGCGAGCGAGAATCAAGCGTGGCTCGGACGCAGGGAGCCCGCATAGCGGCGCTATGCGGGCGACTGAGGACGACGCCAGGCGCCGATTCGCAGCCGCCCAAGCGCGGCGGTGGTTGCGGGGGGGAGCACTTCATGGCGCGGGACAATATCCGCAGCGGTCGCCCGAGCGTCCCGCATGGATAGCCTGCCGCCGATGATCCTGGCGATCGACCAGGGGACGACGGGGACCACCTGCATCGTCTTCGACGAGGAGGGCCGACCCGCCGGCCGCGCCTACCGTGAGTTCGAGCAGCATTTCCCCCGGCCGGGGTGGGTTGAGCACGACGCCGCCGAGATCTGGGAGGTGACCCGGAAGGTCTCGGTCGGGGCGCTCTCGGACGCGGGGGTGACCGGCTCGCAGCTCCGGGGGATCGGGATCACCAACCAGCGCGAGACGGTGGTCGCCTGGGACCCCAGCACCGGCGAGCCCGTCCACCGCGCGCTCGTGTGGCAGGATCGCCGCACAGCCGCCCGCTGCGAAGAGCTCCGCGAGGGCGGCCACGAGGAGCTGATCCGCACCCGCACGGGGCTTGTGATCGACCCCTACTTCTCCGGCACGAAGCTCGAGTGGCTGATCCGCGAGGGCGGGGTCCCCGAGGGCGCGGTATTCGGAACGGTCGACTCGTGGCTCGCCTTCAAGCTCACCGGCCGCCATCTGACCGACTATTCGAACGCGTCGCGAACGATGCTGTTCGACATCCGCGAGCTCCGCTGGGACCCAGAGCTGTGCGAGCTCCTCGGAGTCGAGCCGGCGAGGCTGCCCGAGCCCGTCAGCTCCTGCGAGCTCTACGGGACGACCTCCGAGTTCGGCGGCGACGTCCCGGTGGCGGGAATCGCCGGCGACCAGCAGGCGGCGCTTTTCGGCCAGGCCTGCCACTCACCCGGCGAGACCAAGAACACCTACGGCACCGGCAGCTTCGTCCTCCTCAACGCAGGGGCCGAGCCCCCCGACCCCGGCGAGGGCCTCCTGACGACGATCGCATGCGGTCTCGGCGGCGAGGTCGCCTACGCGCTCGAGGCGGCGGTATTCGTAACCGGCGCCGCGGTCCAGTGGCTGCGCGACGGGCTCGGAATCATCTCCGACGCCGCCGAGAGCGAGGCCCTCGCCGCTTCGCTCGACTCCAACGACGACGTCTACTTCGTCCCCGCGCTCACCGGGCTCGGCTCGCCCCACTGGGATCCATACGCGCGCGGCACGATCGTCGGGCTAACCCGGGGCGCCGGCCGGGCCCACCTCGCCCGGGCCGCCCTGGAGGCGATCGCCTACCAGACGGTCGACGCGGTCACCGCCCAGGAACGGGTGGCCGGCGCCCGGGTCCCCTCGCTCAAGGCCGACGGGGGCGGGGTCGCCAACCGCTGGCTGATGCAGTTCCAGGCGGATGTCCTCGGCGTGCCAGTGATCGTGCCCGAGGTGGCCGAGACCACGGCCCTCGGGGCTGCCTTTCTGGCCGGCATCGCCACCGGCACCTGGACGGGCGAGGAGGTTCGTGACATGTGGCGCGAGCGCGCGCGGTACGAGCCTCGGATGGGCAAGGACGAGCGCCAGCGACTGCTCGGGCGCTGGCACGAGGCGCTCGATCGCTCCCTGCGGTGGGCGTAACCGGTTCCCGGATGCCGGTTAGAGATCAACGGTGGTAAAGGTCAATCCCCGCGACATGAAGCCGCAGGTCTACAAGGACCCGCGACCCGCCGAGCACTTCACCCAGTTCCACCGGCGCGCCCGCAAGGGCATCGGCTGGACCTACGACTTCGTCCGGGTGATCCTCACCCTGCCCACGATCCTGATCTTCCGGGCGAGGGCGATCGGGCTCGAGAACATCCCCCTGAGCGGCCCGGTGATCGTCACCCCCAACCACTTCAGCCAGATGGATCATTTCTTCGCCGCGGTCTACGTCCGGCGCAAGGTCCAGTTCATGGCCAAGTCCCAGCTCTTCACCAACCCGATCATCACCTTCACCTTCAAGCACGGCGGCGTCTTCCCGGTACGCCGCGGCCACCACGACGAGGAGGCGTTCAAGACCGGTCACGCGATCCTCGAGCGCGGCGGCGCGATCCTGATGTACGCGGAGGGCGGCCGCTCGCGGACCGGGGACCTCGGCGAGCCCAAGCGCGGGGTTGGCGAGCTCGCGCTCCAGTCCGGGGCCCCCGTGGTTCCGTGCGCGATCCACGGATCGGCCCGGGTTCGCGGCTGGCGCCGCCTCCAATTCCCCAAGGTGACGATCCAGTACGGCGAGCCCCTCACCTTCCCGGTGGTCGCCGACCCCAGCCGCGAGCAGCAGCTCGAGGTCGCCAACCGGGTCTTCGACGAAGTCCGGAAGATGTACGTCGCCCTCGAGGAGCAGGGCCGCCGCGGGGTGCTGAAGGCGCTGAAGGAGCGCGTCCCCAGCGCCGAGCCGGGCGACGTCAGCCCACGCTCCTCCTAGTGGTCCCGTCCACAAGTACGCCCGCGTCCTGCCGGCTGCAAACCTTCGCCTGGCTGCGTCCTCGGTCGGCCGCATAGCGCACAGCTATGCGGCCTCCCTGCGTCCTTGCCATGCTCGGTTTTCGCTCGGCAGAACA
>JBKPIY010000026.1:0-11257 GCA_046730475.1 Actinomycetota bacterium | reverse complement strand
CTCCTTAGGAGGGCACCGAGCGGGGGTCGGAGGGGTCACCGAGGGCCAGAAACGTCCCTGTAAACGGCCACCGTACTTGCTCACGGCGTGGCCAGAGGTGGCCGTAGAAGAGTGTCCCCGTGTGTCCGTCTTGTGTCTGGTGCGAGGAGGCAGCGCATTCGTCCGTCAAGCGTTCAGGGAGCGGCAGGCGGCAGACGCCCGAGCTGGTCGAGGTGCTCTCCCTCCCCCGAGAGCAGGCAGAGATCGAGCTTCTTGCGACTGAGATCAAGCCCGGCATGCAGCATTTGGGCTGGGCCTCCTTGGTGCGTTTCGGTTGGTGGACGACTGAGCGTCTCACCAACGGAGGCCCTTCTTCATGGCAGTCCAAAGCGGCTACTCCGACAGCCCGGCGGCTTCGAGGGCGTCGGCTCGCTCTTCTCCAAAGTAGGTCCACCCGACGGGCTCGCCATCGCGGAACGTCCACAGGTTCCAGACAAGAGCCTCAACCTCAGCGCCGCTCGTCTTGCCGCGCCCGCTAAAGCGGATCAGCATGAGCACCTTGTCGCCTGCGTCGATCAGCTCTTCGACTTCCAACCTCGCCCCATCCGCCCAGGTCGCATCGAGGTCGCGATAGAAGGCGCGCATTTCATCGGGCCCACGAAGTACCACGGGGTCTATGAGCCGCCGCGACAGATCGATCACGAAATCCGGGGGAAGCAGGTCCCAGGCTTTCGCGTCGCCGCGGTCGACCATCGCGTAGAAGTTCCGGACGATCTCCGCGTTCTCCCGCGACATCGCCTACTCCGGCAGCCCGGCGGCTTCGAGGGCTTTGTTCGGGTCGGTGAAGGTCTGCAGCCGGATCAGCTTCCGGTTGCGGAAATGGAGAAGCCAGGCGGCTTGTTGGAGATTCAGCTCCACGCCGCTTCGCCGCCCTCGTGCATGCCAGGTGCCAAGAGCCAACACGCGATCGTCGCCGAGGTCGCGGAACCCCTCAAACGTGACCTCGTAGATCTCCCAGTCTCGCCTCAAATCGTCCATCCATTTGCGTACCCCGCCGGGGCCGCGATAGGTCGCTCCGTCCAGGAAAGCCGTGATCGGGACCCACTCAACCTCTTCGTCCAAGAACTCGTAGTAGTCGTTGCCGCCCTCGGCGAGGGTTCGGTTAAACGCCTCGTTGCCCAGGCGGGCCATCTCCACGTTCTCCTGCGGCATCGCCCGCGCAGTATCCCGCTACCAGGGGACGGTCGTGCTGGGTGGAGCGCGATACGCGGAGAGGCTCGCTGGTCCCGCAAAGGGAGAGTGCAGCGCGATGCCGCACAGGTCCGCAGCTCGAGGTTGCGGGGGTTACGTTCTCAGGGTGGACAGCCAAGAGCGCGTCACAAGCCGAAGGCTGCGCGGAGAGCGTCCCCAACCATGGCACGCGAGTGCCTACGCGCTCCTCTTCGGTGACACGGACGTCAGAGAGTCGTTGTGGCCCGGAGACCTCGGTGGTCCCGGGACCCGAGAGCAGGCACGCGGACTCTTGGCAGCGGACACCGACCACTGGAAGCGGGAAGGCTTCGGCCCATGGGTCTTCTTCGAGGCTCGCATGGGTGGGTTCGTCGGACGCGGGGGACTCCAGCGTACGCAGGTCGGAGGGCGTTCGAGCGTGGAGGTGCTGTATGCGGTGCGTCGGGATGTCTGGGGACGAGGACTTGCTACCGAGATGGCCCTCACGGCGGTGCAGTGGGCTCGCAGGTTGGCTTCCCCGAGGTCGTTGGTTTCACGCTGACGACGAATGTCCCGTCGCAGCGGGTCTTGGAGAAGGCGGGCTTGCGGTTCGAACGGGAGCTAGACCACGCCAGCTTCCCACACTGGTTTGGCCGGCTCTCTCTGACCACGAACGATGGCTAGGGCTTCCGGCTAGAGGACGCCCAGAGCGTATCCCCGGCGCGCACCGGTGGTCATCGCACCGGCGTGCTCCTTTCACGCGGAACCGAGCACTAAGGCCGGCAGCGCTCCTCCTCGCGCAAGGGAGGCATAAGCGGATCTGGCTACCTCGCCGCGATCCTCCCGAGCGAGCCAGTCATGAGGTTCGTCCGGCGCCGGCGTCCTCGTACTCGTCGCGGCGCCGGAGCCAAAACGGGGCCGCGAGCTGGCCCTCATCGCGTCCAACCGGGGTGCGGTCGAGCAGGAAGTAGTAGCCCATGGTCGGCTCGAGTCCGCGCGCCGTGGTCACGTAGGTGCGGTAGACGACGCCGTCCGAGAGCGCGTAGGCGCTCAGGCCCGGGCTCTCGGCCACATATCCCGCCGGGTCCGTGCCGCTGGCTTCCGCCATCTGCTTGACGATCGGGGGGATCTCGCCTTCGAGGAACGGCTTGAGCTCCTCCTCCGTGTGGGTGAAGCCGAGGTCGCGGTTGAAGCCGCTGCCGGCCGTCGAGGCCCAGTCGATGTTCCAGCCCATCCGCTGCTTGTAGGCCTGGAGCCTCTCGAGCGGCGCCCGGGAGACGAGCATCAACTTGGTGTCGCGAGCCTTCAGGTGGACCACGTTCGGATCGAGGTTGTCCGCGATCGAGCTACACACCGTGCAGCCCGCCTCGTAGACGGGGCCGAACATGAAGTGGTAGATGAGCAGCTGCGAGCTTCCGTCGAAGAGCTCGGCCAGCGACTTGGTCCCGCCGTCCGTCTCGAAGCTGTACTCCTTCTCGACCGGCACCCAGGGGAGGTCGCGTCGCTTCTTCGTGAGCTCGTCGTTGCGCCGGGTGATCTCCTTCTCCTCCGCGAGGAGCTTGTCTTGTTCCGCCTGCCACTCCTCGCGGGTTCCGACTCTGTGCTCGCTCATCGCATTCCTCCTCTGTCGGCCTGACCTCTGGAGAGGAGAATATATGATTAGCGCAATGGCTAACGATCCGTTCAAGGCCCTTGCCCACCCGATCCGGCGCGACATCGTCGAGCGTCTCAGCGCCGGAGCCGCAACGGTCGGCGAGGCGACCCGCGAGCTCGGGGTCTCCAAGCCCACCATCTCGCGTCACCTGAAGATGCTCGAGGAGGCCGGCGTGGTGACCCGGGTGATCGACGGCCGGAACCACCGGCTCGCCCTGCGGCCCGAGACGCTTGCCGAGACCTCGGATTGGATAGAAAGTCAGCGCGAGCGCTGGGAGCGCCTCTTCGACGTCGTCGGCGAATATCTGGAGGAACGAAAGGAGCGCGGATGACCGAGCACGACGGCCTGGTGCTGCGAATCGAGCGGACCTTTGACGCTCCCGCCCGGGAGGTGTTCGATGCCTGGACCAGCGTCTACCGGCCTGCATCGACCCATGCCAGTAGCGGCGCCGCGCAGTGACGTCGGTGCTGCTTCCGCGTGAGGCTGTCGCACAACCCCCGACTTCCGTCCGTTCGCAGGAAGAAACTGAGCCATGGCCCAGAACTTCCTCGGCTCAGATCGAAATCAACCGCTGCTCCTGCCCCGGACCTGCGCGACTGGCTGCCGGAGGACCATCCCGCCTTCGTGATCGAGGCGATCGACGAGCTCGACCTCGAGCCCTTCTATGCCTCCTACCGCTCCGACGGCCACGGCCGGGCCGCCCACGAGCCGAAGATGATGGTGACCAGGGTCACCATCGCCCGCTTCCGGGTCCGCCACCAGGAGGCCCTGGCCGAGCTCTTCGGCCAGGTGCTCGGCCTCTGGCCGAGGCGGGTTGGTGCAGGTCGGGGTGCTCGCAGTCGACCGATCGAAGTTCCGTGCCGTGGCGCAGTCGATCGGGGCGGGGTCAGGCAGCCAGCGATCAAGACGACGGTCCCGGTCCGCCTCCAGCCGGCCACCGCAAGCGCCAGGCCGCTTACGCGCAGCGCCCCACCCCACGGGCGGGCCCTGATCGCCGGCCGCCGGGCCCGCTCGAACACCCCTCCCAGCGCCAGGACCGTGCCCGCTGCGTAACGGCCGGCGAGCGAGTAGGCACCGAGCGCGGGAAGGCGACCGGCGGCCACCGCCGCGCTCGCCCCGGTCCCGAGAAATGCGAGGTCGGCCATCGTGTCGAGGTCGCGGCCGAGCCGGGTTCGCCCGCTACCGCGGGCGAGCGCGCCATCGAGCCAATCGGAGAGTCCGCCCGCCGCGATCAGCGCCGGAAACCAGCGCCCCTTGGTTCGCAGCGGCCACACTAGCGGAACGAGCCAGAAGCGAGAGAGGGTGACTGCGTCGGCGCTGGAGAGGCGCTCGCGGGGCTCTCCGTCGCCTCCCTCGGCCATGCCCAGATGCCAGTCGAGCATCTTCCAGACTGCCCCCCACCAGACGAGGCCGGTGACCCGGCGGAGCGAGATTTCGCCCCGACGATCGGCGGCTCGGCAGGCGGCGATCCATGCCGCGGCCCCGCACAGGCCCCAGATCCGCGCCTGCCGGGCGAGCCGCGGGCGGGTGCGACGCGTCTCCGCGGCTCGGTCGAGCGAGCGGTGGATGAAGCCTCGCCACGCCGCGAGGCAGTAGCCCTCGCGGCGCAGGTCGAGCAGGGCCTCGGCTACCCACCGCTCCCCCTCGGTGAGCGGGCGGGGCGAGTATGCCTGCGCGGAGAGCGCCGAGACGTGAGTCCCGCGGGCATAGGTGCGCCCCGGCGTCTTGGAGAGCTGCACAGGTCTCGCTACCACCGGATCTGCCGCGTAGCCTCTCAGTTATGCGGTTCCCCGTCCGCCTCGTGCTTCCGGCGCTCGGAGGGGTGGCGGTCGGCTACCGCCTCCTGGTTCGCGGAGCGCTGACGCTGGACCTCGGGGTCGGTCGCCGCATCCGGCCGCTGGGGCCGCACTCGATGCAGGTGGCTGCTCGCCGGGAGACCGTATTCGACGTGATCGCCGAGCCCTACCTCGGCAGGACCCCGCGGGCGATGGCGAGCAAGCTGCGCGTGTTGGAGCGCGGTTCGGACCTCGTGCTGGCAGCGCACTACACGGACCTCGGCCGCGGCGGGGTCGCTACCACCGTCGAGACCGTGCGCTTCGAGCGCCCCGAGCGGATCTCGTTCAGGCTCGTGCGCGGCCCGGTGCCCCACGTCGCGGAGACCTTCGAGCTGCGGCCCACCGACCGTGGTACAAGCTTCGAGTACCGGGGCGAGCTTGGAACCGACCTCTGGAGGCTCGGCCAGTGGTGGGGCGACCGCGTCGCCGCGGCCTGGGAGCGGGCGGTCCGGCACTCTCTCGGGGAAATCCAAGCGGAGGCCGAGCGAAGGGCGAAGACACGAAACCCGTGAGTCAGTCGCGAGGATCCTCCCGCCAGTGGATCAGCGCCTGGGGCGAGGGCCTTCGCCACCTCACCGCCGGGCCTGGGCGGGGTGGCCCACCCGGGTCGTCCTCCGTCTCCCTCCGCCCTGTCGATCGGCCTGAACAGGACGCAGCCGATCTGGTCGCGGCGACCAGTGATCAGGTTAGGGCCGACGCACGGCTCGCACCCGGCCGGCTGAGCCAGGCTCTGGCACAGTGCCCGCTCCGTCCGGGCGCCCAAGGGGGTCCGGGCCATTTTCCAGTCCTCCCTGCAAACGGGTGGAAATGCGGGGGTTTGTGGGAGAGCCTCGCGCTGGAGAGCCTCGCGCGAAAGCGGCAGTTCCGGTACTGCCTATCCGCCCGACCGTCGGGATCGCGCGCTTCACTCGTGACGCCCGAGATCTATTGCATAACGCACGCCCAAGGTGCCAGGGCTCCCAAGCCTCGGCGGAGGTCGAACGCGGTCGCTCCAACTGATGCTCCCGCGCCTCGGAGCAAACGAGCAGCCCGGACTGACCGGTTGCGTCGCGTTGCTGTTCCTTTCCGCACAGCGTGGCGTTCACCCCCGCCCTCCGAAAAGGCCACCGCCCGTAAGCTCCTGGAGGCATCCCCCCGTGCGGGTGATCCTCGGACGAGCTCACAGGCCTGCGCGACGCGGCCGCGATCCGGCGAGCAGAAGGCCGGCGGCGATGATCAGCAGCGGCCCAGGCACGTACCACAGCCTGCTAACGGTCGTAAAGCAGACCACCGCGGCAACCAGGATCGCCACGGCGACGGCGACCCGCGCTTGGGGCGAGATCGTGGCATTGCGATGGGCGAACACGACCGCTGCCAAGGCGATCAGGCTGAGCGCGATCGTGATGATCCCGAGCTGCACCGGATGGAGCTTGTCGCCGGTCCATTCGGGGATCTCGGTGCCGAGCGCGCACTGAGCGATCCCCGCGACGATCCCGAGCGTCGCGCCGGCGACTCCGGCCAGGTAGGAGTACCGGCTCATCCCCCTCCGCCGACGCCGCGCGACAGCTCATTCGGCTTCGCCAAGGACACCAGCTCCATCCGGTTGAGGGTGTTCACCTATGTGGATCGTCGCTCACCTGCTCAGGTACCCCGCAGCGGCCGGCGCGGCCCCGACACGGAGCTGATCGCCCCACCCTTTTCGGCCCAGGTTCGGGGGCGCGGGTCCGTATCCGCGTCACCCTCCAGCAGGCTAGGGCAGCGACGACAGGGTCGGGGTGATGGCGACGATCTACACGATCGCGGTCGTCCTCGGTGCGACCACGTTCCTCCTCTGGTACAGCCGCGCGTACAAGAACATCCTGGCGCTGGGAGCGCACAACCGCAGGTGGGGGCCGCGCTGGGCGGTCGTCTACTGGTTCATTCCGATCGTCAACCTGTTTCGACCGAAGCAGGTGATGAACGACATCTGGCGCGGCAGCGATCCGGATCTGCCCCGGCAAGCGAGCGAGTGGCACTCGCGTCCGGTCGCCGCCCTAGTGCATTGGTGGTGGGCGGCCTCGTTGATCTCGGGCTTCATCGGCAACCGCGTCGTGAGGGCAGCGTTCGACGCGGAGGCGACCGCCCCGGAGCTTCGGGACCAGGCGATGGGCTACGTGATCGTCGACTTCACCGAGATGATCGCGCCGGTCCTCGCGATCGTGGTGGTGGCGAGGGTGACCCGCCGCCAGAAGGAGCGGATGGCCCGCCACGAGGCTCGATCCGCGCCCGATGCCGTGCCCGCACCGGCGGAAGCCGGCTGATCAGCTCATGGTCGAGGGCGCGCGTGAAACCCAGCTGCCGAACTTCGACGCGTTGTAGATCGCCTCGCCGGGAAAGGCGCGGAGGCCGGCGACGCTTGCCAGGGAGACGAAGTCGCCCTCGCCCGCCGCGATCAGGTGGGGCAGCGTCGCGGCCGCCGTGTAGAGCGTGCCCTTGAGGTTCACGTCGATCATCGCCTCGAGCCACTCCGGATCGAGTTCGAGGAACGACCCGTAGGCCCCCACGCCCGCGTTCGCGACGACGATGTCGAGGCGGCCGAAACGCTCGACGAGCGCGTCCGCGGCGGCGCCGACCGCGGTGCGATCGCCGGCGATCGAGGGCTTCGAGGCTCCCCGGAGCCGCTGCGAAGCGAAGCGAGACCTGACTATCTCGCCGCCAGCACGCTCTCGAGGTTCTCCCGGTGGACGGTCTCGTACGGCGCGAAGTAGTGGATCCACCCGGCGTCGAGCGGCCCGGCGATCAGCTCGCGAAGCCTGGCGCTGCGCAATCGGGGCTCGTCTCGGCAGCGCTCGAGCACGCGGATGTAGTGCTGCGTCGCGCGGATCAGGTCCCTCGAGTAGCCACCCGCGGCGATCACGTCGGGATCGCCGTGGTTGGGCAAAGATCCGATCCGGGGCGAGGCGCCAGAGCCTGTCGAGCTCGCTGAGGTGCGTCTCGAGGGCCTCCGGTTGATCGACATAGGTGATCGTGTCCTCCATCGTGTCCCGCACAGGAGGAGCCTCCGTTGCGGCAGCCAGATCACCGTCGCATCGTCGCTGTGAATGTCGGCTTGGATCAGCTCGATTCGCAGCCGGCCGATCTCGAGATGCTCCCGCCCTGAGAAGACACGGGTCGGGAGGATCAGCGGATCGATCCCCGGCGGCCCCTCGTGTGAACCGTCTTCGATCGCTGCCCGGTTACGCGCAAGAAGTTCAGCCGTGCGTCTGCTCGCGATCACCTCGGAGCCCGGAAACGCACCGGTGCCGGCAACGTGATCGAGATGCCAATGGCTGAGGACCACCGTGAGGTCCCGCACCCCTTGATCCTCCAGGGCGCTGCGGAGAAAGAGCGCGTGCTCAACGGAGACGTGGTGTCATAGACGAGGGCCTCGCCGTCATCGACGACGGCGTAGCTGCTTATGCCGAGCGACAACGCTCCGTCGTCCACCCAGTTCGGACCTTCGGCGAATCGGTAACCGTCGATCCGCCCGTCATAGAACGCGAAGATGCCTTCGGCCGGGCGAAAGATCCGCATGTGGTGCACCGCGTGATCGTATCTGTCGCCTGGTACTCGGCCTGAGCCAGGGTTGTGCGACAGCGTCGGCGAGGAAGCGGGGCGGGCTGGCGATTAGAAATGCTGGCGCACCGGCGGGCGCACGGATGGATTGATACTGCTTGTTTGCGGGGCTCTTGACGCGCACGGGCGGTCCCGAAGCCGTTGACCGTCGTAAGGCCGGCCGGGGGCTCGAATCCCCACTCCCGCCGACATATCCTGATTGATAGGGCGAGAGGGTTGGAATTGTCCTCCGTCTGACCCGCCTCACCATGAATCCTGGGGCCACTCGGCCCTGCCTCGGCCACTCCTCACCGCTGGCGTCCGGGACGGGCGTCGGGGCGCCTACTGGCCGCCGCCCAGGAGCGTCCGCCCCAGGCAGCGGACATGCGACGGCGCCATCCCCCAGCGCCTGTAAAAGCGCAGCGCGTCCTCGTTGCCGGCGATGACGGTCAGCCCGATGAAGCCGACGCCCGCGACGGCGAGACGCCTCTCGACCTCCTCCATGAGCAGCGAGCCGATCCCCCAGCGGCGCAGCTCGGGCTCGACCGAGAGCGCCTCGAGCTCGCCCATCCGCTCGTTGGTCTCGAAGCTCCAGTCACCGTCGCAAATCCGGAAGAAGGCGAAGCCGACCGGCGAGCCCTCGCGCTCGGCGATCAGCAGCCAGGCGTCACCGGCGCGCATCCAGCGCTCGAACTCACCCCGGCGCCGCTGCCAGGAGTCCTTCGCGCGCCGGAATGGGGCGACCTCGCGGGCCTCGCCGGCGACCTCGGCGTGGTACTCGTGCATGGCTCGCCACAGCGACTCTACGTCGTCGAGCCGCTCCACCCTCGCCTCGATGATCTCTACCTCGGGCGGCCCTGTCTGCTCTGCGATCACCAGGCGAGCCTATCGGCGATGATGCGATCCGCAACCCGACGGGATGAGATGGGGCGTTCAGATGGCCCGAGAACCGCCGTCCCGACCTCGCCCGCCGCGTGGTCCTCATCAGCGGCGTCTTCCACCGCAACGGCTGGGTCCCCCGATGCGATCGATCCAGACGCGAGCCCGCCCGAGTCCTGGTGGCCGGCTACGCGGAGCCATCACCCGACGGTCCCTACCTTTTCCCGGTGGTGAACGCCAATCTTGCGCCTCCGTGTTGGCGGGCAGCTTCGGATCGTGATGCGGGATCCCAAGGAGGGCGCCGATTACGGCGGGAGCGGCGATTACACGGTGATCGAGCCGCCCCACAAACTCGCCTTCACCTGGATCTGGGATGACGATCCCTCGAACCCGCAGCTGATCGAGCTTGAGTTCTCGGAGCGGGACGGCGCGACCACGGTGCTGATGATCGACAGCGGCATCACCACCGACGAGGGCCGAGACCAGCACGAGGACGGCTGGCAGAGATGCTTCGACAACCTCGATCGCGCGCTCGCGGGATGACATCGGACAGGCTGAGCAACTCCTGGCCGGCGGTGCCGCTGATCGCGGCGGCGGCCGCCTCCTGGATCGTGACCGCGAATCGGATGGACGGCATGGACATGGGGCCCGGAACCGACCTGGGCGCGCTCGGCTGGTTCGCCGTCGTCTGGGTGACGATGATGGCCGCGATGATGCTCCCGTCGGTGGCCCCGATGGCGGTGGCATATGCGGATCGGGCGCGATCCGGCACCGGTTCCTCGCCCGCGGCGTCCGCGACCGAGACGGCCCTGTTCACCGCCGGGTATCTGGCGTCATGGGTAGCCGCGGGGTTGCTGCCCTATGCCCTGATCCAAGACGTCCGCGGACTCGGCCTCGGCCTTCTGGCCTGGGATCAAGCGGGTCCGTACGTCGCCGCCGGCGTGATCGCGGGTGCCGCCCTGTACCAGCTCACCCGTGCAAAGCGGATCTGCCTGCGCCACTGCCGGGAGCCGCAGCTACTGATCGAGCGCTGGCGCCCAGGCCGCCTTGGGGCGATGCGGATGGGCATCGAGCATGGCGGATTCTGCGTCGGCTGCTGCTGGGCCCTGATGGCGGCGCTGTTCGCGCTCGGCGTGATGAGTGTCGGGTGGATGGTGCTGATCACCGGCCTGATCGCGATCGAGAGCCTGCTGCCCGGGGGCGCCCTGGCGAGCGGCGCCACGGTGGCGGTGCTGGTCGCGGTCGCCCTGGGGGTCGCAGTCGCCCCAGCGCAGGTGCCGGGGTTGACGATCCCCGGCTAGAGAGCGTCCCCCTTACAGCCGATGCGTGTAAGGGGAAAGGCGACTAGGCGCGTCTCGGGCTCCTGCCGAAACGCTGCCGCCGCGCTCGCCGTCGGCCCTGCGGCCTCAGAAATCAGACTTCTACGCTTGTAAGGGAGGGGCGGCTAATCGGTACCCCTGTGCATGGAAGGGAGCGCTCTTACGGGCTGGCGCTCGCAATTCGCGAACGGCAGTAGCCGGCTAACGCGAGCACGAGGGTAAGGACGAAACCGATAATGAAGACGCTTGGAGCCGAGTGCACGATGATCCCCATCCACGCGCTCTGGAACCGCCGCGAGGGATGGGCCTGAAAGAAGATGCCGTCGATCAGGCTGGACAGAATGCTCCACGGCTGGTGCAGGTGGTAAACCGCGAATAGGGCCCCCGTTGGCGACCCAATCGCGCCTCCCAAAGACAGCTCGCATTCGCGGCAGCAGTAGCCCCCGGAACAGCAGCTCCTCGCCGAGCACGGTATAGAAGACGAGAAGCACGACGACCACCGAGGGGTGCCGAATAGCTCCAAACACCCCGCGCACCTAAGGAGAGCATCGCGGGCGAGATCCTGGTACATGAGTTCATCACGCTGGACGGGGTTATCGAATCACCGACCTGGACGATGGATTATCCGTTCGATCCCAAGATGGGCGAGGCCATCAGCCGAGTCATGGGATCGAGCGAGGCGCTGCTCCTCGGACGCCGCACCTTCGAGATGTTCGCGCCGGCTTGGTCGGCTCGTACCGCCGAGAGCGACCCCGGCGCCCCCTTCATGAACGAGTCACCGAAGTACGTGGTCTCGGCGACGCTCCAAAACGCCGAGTGGAACAACTCGA
>JBKPIY010000025.1:0-19636 GCA_046730475.1 Actinomycetota bacterium | reverse complement strand
ACCACCGAGATCTACACAGGCATGTAGTCGTCGGCAGCGTCAGATGTGTATAAGAGACAGCCTCACCGCCTTCGGTCGCGGCCGCGACGGCAGTCTTCGGCGTCTCGCCCTCCTCCGCGCTCTTCTGGGCCTTCTCCGCCTCCTTCTGCGCCTTGGCTTCGGCCTTCCGCGCCTTTCGATCGCTCGAGGGAGCCGCCTCGGCCTTCGCAGGCCGGCGGCGCGCCCTTACAAGCACCGTCACGGAGAGGATCAGGAGGACGAGAACCGCAGCTGCGCCAATCACCACCGCGGTGCGGTGGTCATCGACCCAGCTCGAGATATCGCCGAGGGTCGTTGGCGTATCGATGGCAGCAAGCACCACTGCGCACAATCGTTGCATGGACGACCGTTCTCCGTGTAGCGCCCTTTGCCTGCTCGCGAACCCATATTCTTCGATCGCTTGGGCCAGCGGTCGGGGGCGCGGCCGGTGGGACCTCTAACCCAGCCGCTGCTTGAAGTCGCGTTCGATCTCGCGGCGGAGGTCGCGCTCCTGGATGTCGCGGCGGCGATCGCGGCCCTCCTTGTTCTTGGCCAGAGCCAGCTCGACCTTGGCGCGGGGCCCCTTGAAGTAGATCCGGGTCGGGATTAGGGTGAGGCCGCGCTCGGCGGTCTTCCCGATCAGGCGCTCGATCTCCCGGCGGCGCAGGAGCAGCTTTCGGGGGCGCTCGGGATCGTGGTTCTCGCGGCTCGCCGGCGCGTAGGGGGGGATATGCGCGCCCCGCAGCCATACCTCCCCGCCGTCGATCGCCGCGTATGCCTCGTTGATCGACGCCTTCCCGTCGCGCAGCGACTTCACCTCGCTGCCGCGCAGCTCGATTCCGCTCTCGAACCGCTCCAACACCTCGAAGCGCCGCCGCGCCCGCCTGTTGGTGGCGACGTCGCCGCTCGCCGGAGCCCGCCGATTGCCTCGCTTCCTGCTCACTCCGTCCCCTTCGCCGGCACCAGGTCCACCCTTCCGCGGGGAGCGTCGACCCGGTCGACGGTGACGCCGATCGGATCGCCGAGGCGGACCGCGGGGCCTCCCCGCGCCCCGAGCAGCATCGTCTCGGTCTGATCCAGCACGTAGCGCTCGCGGCCGCCGATCGCACGGGCGGGCAGGAATCCCTCGTAGATGTCGGCGCGCTCGCCCGCGAACCGGACGAATGCCCCCGCCCCGATCACCCCGATCACCTCACCGTCGAACCGCGCCCCAGGGCCCCGATCGAACAGCTCACGCTCGAGCAGGAAGGCGGCGCAGACGTCATCGGCATCGCGCTCGATCCGGGCAGCGTCGCGCTCCCGCTCCGAGCAGTGGACGCCGGCCTCGGACAGGGCGGCGGAGGGCGTCTCCTCGCCGGCGCCAATCGCCGCCAGGAGACCGCGGTGGGCGATCAGGTCGGGGTAGCGCCGGATCGGCGAGGTGAAGTGACAGTAGGCGGGGCTCCCGAGCCCGGCGTGGCCGAGATTGCGGTCGCTGTAGTGAGCCTGCTTGAGGGACCGAAGCACGAGCGATGTATACGCCTCCCGGCCGTGGCCGCGCCTCGCCGCCTCGCGGACGACCATCCGGCTCACCTCGGCCGCGATCTCGCCCGCCTGGCGTGGCGGGATCGAGCTCGGAACGGGCGGCGTCGGCACCTCGAGCGCCGCCAGCTGCTCGATCGACCAGGCGATCCGGTCGGGGTCGGGCTGCCCGTGGACCCGGTACAGGGTCGGCACCCTCTTTCGCTCGAGCAGCTCGGCGACCCGCTCGTTGCAGAGGATCATCAGGTGCTCGATCAACCGGTGCGCCTCCGTCTCCGGGACCGAGTGGGCGCCGACGACGTCGAGGCCGTCGAAGCTGAACTCGGGCTCGGCGCTCTCGACCTCGAGGGAGCCGCGCGGGCGGCGCTCGGCGAGCGCCGCCGCCGCCCGCCGGGCGAGGGCGAGGGGCTCGGCCACCGGGTCCGGGGGCCGCTCCCTGCCGGCGAAGATCAGATCGAGCTGGCCGTAGTCGAGTCTGGCGTCGGACCGGATCCGGCTCCGATAGAAGCGGGCCGAGCGGGCCTCCCCGCTGCCCGACAACTCCAGCTCGGCGGTCACCGCCAGCCGCTCGGCGCCGGGGGTGAGGCTGCACGCCTCCGAGGACAGCGCGTGGGGGAGCATCGGCACCACCGCCCCGGGGACGTAGGTCGAGTTCGACCGCCGGTAGGCCTCGCGGTCGAGCGGGTCCTCGGGCCGGACGTGGGCGGCGACATCGGCGATGTGAATCCAGAGCCGCACGCCGTCGCCCGAGTCGCCGGCCGAGACCGCGTCGTCGAAATCGCGCGCGGTCGCCGGGTCAACCGTGAAGGTGGGGAGCCCGGTGAGGTCGTGGCGGGCCCCGTCGAGGTGGCGGGGGGCCTCAACCGCCGCGGCGGCGGCGCTCTCCACCCTCGGCGCGAAGTTGGGGCGCAGCCCCCGATCGGCGATCAGGGCGGCGATCACGTCACGGGCCTTGCCCGGGCTCCCCAGCTCACGCACCACCCGCGCCCCGCGCGGCGTCAGCTCCGCCAGCGCCATCCGCCCCGTCCCGATCCCCTTCCCGCCCGCCAGCGGCATCTGCTCGCCTCGCTCGAACAGGAGCTCGCAGACAAGGAAGCGGCCGCGCTTGGACGCGACCACGACGCGCCTCTCCGCACGGCCTCGTCCTCGCGGCATCGGCTCAGGCTACGACGAGACCGACGGTCAGCCGCTCGGCAGCTCCGAGCCGAGCACCTGGAGGGCGCGGCGGAGCTGCTCGTCGCCGGGGCTGCCGGGGCGGTCGCGGACCTTGAACTCGGGCTTGATCCCGACGTGGTTGATCGAGGTCCCGTTCCGGGTCAGGTACTGGCCGATGGTGAGATCGAGGGCGCCGCCGTTGTCGAGCTGGATCACCTGCTGGAAGGTGCCCTTGCCGAAGGACCGGGTCCCGACAGTCTTCGCGATCCCCGACTCCTCGAGCGCGGCGGTCAGGATCTCGGCCGCCGAGGCGGTGTCCCCGTTGATCAGGACGACCGCCGGATGGTCCGGAAGCGCGTCCCCGACCGCGTCGTAGACGTGCTTTCCCTGGGTGCGGCTCTCGGTGGTCACGACCGGGCCGTGCTCGATGAACAGGCTCGAGGTGAGGACCGCCTGGGTGAGGAGGCCGCCGCCGTTTCCGCGCAGATCCAGGACCAGTCCCTCGGCGCCGCGGGCGTAGAGCTGCTGGAGCGTCTGCTTGAGCTGCGAGTCGACCCCGGTGGTAAAGCTGAGCAGGCGCACGTAGGCGACCGGGATCCCGTTCGCGCGCTTGATCGATCCCTGAACCTCCGGCAGAGTGATGGAGGCGCGGGTCAGGGTCAGCCGGCGCGAGGGCCCACCCGAGCGCGGCCTGACGGTGATCGTCACCGCGGTCCCTGAACGGCCCTTGATCCGGGCGGTTGCGACATTTGCGTCCTCGCCCGCGATCGAGTGCCCGTTGACGCCGGTGATCACGTCGCCGACGCGGACCCCGGCTTGCTTCGCCGGCGAGCTCCCGAACACCTCCGACACCCGCAGCCCCCGTGGCACCTCGGTCACGCTCAGCCCGATCCCCGAGAATCGCCCCGCGGTCACGGCCTGGAACCGGCGGTAGTCCTTGGGGTCGAAGTAATGGGAGAAGTGGTCGTCGTAGCGGTGGCGGAGGTCGTCGACCATCGCCCTCACCGAAGCGTCCTCGAGCCGATCGTCGTTGACAGCGTGGAAGTAGTTGCCGGAGATCACGCTGAGCGCCTCGGCTGTGACCCCGCCGTCGCGCTCGCCGAACAGATCGGTGCGGGCGCCGACGAACCCCCCGGCGGCAAAGGCGGCCACCACCAGGGCACCGATCAGGAAGTCCCTTCTGGTCACACTTTGAGGAATCGTCGCAGCGTCAGGCCGCTGCCGATCGCGGAAACCGCCATCGCCGCGCACACCAGCACCACGAGGAGGGGGACGAACGAGATCGTGGTCAGCCCGTCCACCAGGTCGAAGCTGTGGGCGAGCGGGTCGATGATCACGAACTTCCCGATCGCCAGCAAGCCGATCGCGAGCCCGCTGCCGATGAAGCCGACGATCAGGCCCTCGGCGACGAACGGCCAGCGGATGAACCAGTTGGTGGCCCCGACCAGCTTCATCACCTCGACCTCACGGCGTCGGGCGTAGATCGAGAGCCGGATCGTGTTCCCGACGAGAAGCAGCGAGGCGACCAGCAGCAGCGCCCCGATCGAGAGTAGGAGCACGGTCACCGCCGTGGTCAGGCTGAGGATCTTCTGGGTGTCCTCCTTGCCGTAGTTGACCTCGTTGATCGCGGGGGTGATCGCCCGCGGGTGGCCGTTGGCGCCGGGCGGCGTGATCTCGCTCGCCACCAGGGAAAGGTTGTCGGGATCGTCGACGTTGACGTGGAAGGCCGGAGGGAAGGGGTTCCGGTGCTGGGGAAGCGCCTTGAGCACGTCCGAGTTGTCGGAGCCGAGTCGCTCGCTGACGATCGGGATCGCCTCCTGCGGCGAGATGTACTCGACGGTGTTCACATGCGGCAGGGCTTTGAGCTGCGACTCGGTCTCGGTGATCTGGGTCTGACTGGAGTCGGTCCTCAGGAAGACGCTGATCAGGAGCCGGTTGCGGACCTCGTTGGTGGTGTTCTGGGTCGCGTAGAAGACGGGAATCAAGACCCCGAGCAGCACAACCGTGAGGATCACGGTGACGATCGCGGCGATGCTGGGGGCGGCGTTTCGCCGAAGCGCCCGCAACCCCTCGGCGATGAAGAAGACGAGCCTGCTCATCGCTCGCGGCCGGGCGGCGGGCCCTGATCCCCGCCGCGTTCGGCGAGCGGCCCCTCGCGGCCGACGCCCATCTCCGCCCGGACGCGCTCGGCGAACTCGGTCGTCGACTCGTCGTTTGCGTACATCCCCGCCGCTTGGTCGCGGACGATCCGTCCGTCGTCCATCGCGATCACCCGGCGCCGCATCTTGTCCACCATCTCGCGGTCGTGGGTGACGACGAACACGGTCGTCCCGGTTCGGTTGATCCGGTAGAGCAGCTGCATGATCCCCACCGAGGTGGCGGGATCGAGGTTGCCCGTCGGCTCGTCGGCCAGCAGCAGCGGCGGGTGGTTGACGAAGGCGCGGGCGATCGAGAGGCGCTGCTGCTCTCCGCCGGAGAGCTGGTCGGGAAGGCTGCGGAGCTTGTCGGCGAGGCCGACGAGGCGAAGCGCGTCGGGGACCTTCTTTCGGATCTCCGAGCGGGAGGCGCCGATCACCTGGAGGGCGTAGGCGACGTTGTCGTAGACGGTGCGGCTGGGGAGCAGCTTGAAGTCCTGGAACACGGTCCCGATCCGGCGCCGGAGGAAGGGGATCTGGCGGTTCGGGAGGGTGGAGATGTCGCGGCCCGCGATCAGGACCTCGCCCTCGGTCGGCTCGAGCTCCCGGATCAGGAGCTTGATCAGCGTCGACTTGCCGCAGCCGGTCGGCCCGACCAGGAACAAGAACTCACCGCGGTCGACCCTGAGGCTGACCCGCTCGAGGGCGACGTGGCCGCCGGGGTAGATCTTGGTGGCTCGGCGCAGCTCGACGATCGGCGGCCGCGCCCGGCGCTCGAGCAAGTGCTCGGGGCGCCGTCGCCGGCGTCCGCGCGCACGCGTGAGCTCCTGTCTTTGCTGTCTCGCCATGTGTCGGATTCTTCTCCGGGTTTCGCCCCGATCTGCGCGCCCCGGGCGCGCCCTCGGCCCCTGACCGTCGCGACAGGGTAGACCACCGGACCGACCACCCCGCAACATCCCGCCCGGCTAAGTCTCCTTACGGCTCCATCTGATGGGCCGGGGGCCGGCGCCGGATCGGCGGGTGGGAGACGAGCGGCTTCTGCAACAGCGCCTCGCGGGCGCGCTCGGTGATCCCACTGGCGGTGAGCCCGAAGTGCTCCATGCACGCCTCGGCGGAGCCGGAGACCCCGAACTCGTCCTGCATCCCGAGCGCGAACACGGGCACCGGATGCTGCTCGGCCGCCACCTCGCGGATCGCGTCGGCGAGGCCGCCGACCACCCGATGCTCCTCGGCCGTCACGCCCACCCCGGTCTTGGCGAGGGAATCGAGCACCGCCTCATCGGCGAGCGGCTTCAGGACCGAGACGTTGACCACCTCGGCCTCGACCCCGTCCTCGCGCGCCAGGGCCTCGGCGGCGTCGAGCGCCCGCCACACCATGTGGCCGCAGGCGAAGATCGATATGTCCTTGCCCTCGCGGAGGACGTCGACCCCGTCGCCGAGGGTCTCCGGAATCTCGTCGTAGACGATCGGGGTCGCCGGCCGCCCGAAGCGCATGTACATCGGGCCCTCGCGCTCGTATGACTCCC
This sequence comes from Actinomycetota bacterium, assembly GCA_046730475.1. Lineage (GTDB taxonomy): Bacteria > Actinomycetota > Thermoleophilia > Solirubrobacterales > 70-9 > JBKPIY01. The sequence continues at coordinate 13,281 of JBKPIY010000025.1, read as the reverse complement.
TGGTGGCGGCGTAGGCCTGGTTGTAGTCGGCGGGGACCACCACCTGCATCCGGGGCATCGCCCGCATCAGGGCGATGTCCTCGATCATCTGGTGTGAGGCGCCGTCCTCGCCGAGGGAGACGCCGCCGTGGCTGGCGCCGATCCGGACCTTGAGCTCGTTGTGGGCGATCCCGAGCCGCACCTGGTCGTAGGAGCGTGAGGTGGCGAAGATCGCGAAGGTGGAGGCGTAGGGGACCTTGCCCGTCACCGCGAGGCCGCAGGACATCGACATCATGTTCGCCTCGGCCGCGCCGCAGTTGAAGAACCGGTCGGGAAACCGCTTGCCGAACTTCATCGACTGGGTGGAGACCGCCAGGTCCGCGTCGAGGGCGACCACGTCCTCGTAGGTCTCCCCCAGCTCGACCAGGGCGTCGCCGTAGGCCTGCCTGGTCGCGATCGGCTCGGTCTTGGCCTCCGCGGCCATCAGCTCTTTCCCGCCAGGGCCTGGTCCTGCTCGGCGAGGGTCGCCTCGAGCTCCTCGAGCGCCTGCTCGGCCTGCTCCTGGCTGGGGGGCTTGCCGTGGAAGCCGAACCGGTCCTCCATGAACGAGACCCCGCGGCCCTTCTTCGTCTGGCAGACCACCGCCGCGGGACGGTCGAGGGTGCGGCTGCGCTCGAGCGCGTCGACGATCGGGCCCATGTCGTGGCCGTCGATCTCGACCGCGTCCCAGCCGAAAGCCTCGAACTTGAGGCGGACGTCCCCGATGTCCATGACCTCCTCGGTGGTCCCGTCGGTCTGGAGGTGGTTGTAGTCGACGATCGCGGTGATGTTCGAGACCCCGTAGTGGGCCGCCGTCATCGCGCCCTCCCAAGTCTCGCCCTCCTGGCAGTCGCCGTCTGAGAGGAGCGTGAACACGTGGGCCGTATCGGCGAGCCCGTCGAGGCGAAGGGCGAGGCAGATCCCGACCGACATCGACAGCCCTTGCCCGAGCGATCCGGTGGAGACCTCCACACCCGGCGTCCGGGTCATGTCCGGGTGGCCTTGGAGGTGGGAGCCGATCTGGCGGAGGCCCATCAGGTCCTTGTGGGGGAAATAGCCGTACTCAGCCAGCGCGGAGTAGAGGATCGGCGCCGCGTGGCCCTTGGAGAGGACGAAGCGGTCGCGCTCGGGCCAGTCGGGACGGGATGGGTCATGGCGGAGGACCCGGTAGTAGAGGGCGGCGACGATGTCGGCGGCGGAGAGAGAGCTGTCCAGGTGCCCGGACTTGGCCACCGCGAGCATCCGCACGCAGTGCATGCGGAGCACGGTCGCGTAGCGCTCGAGCTCGGCGATCGAGGGCCTCTCGCCGGGCTCCGGCGTCGGCTTCGGATCGGGAACGGGCCTCAGGTGAACCATCTCGGGCTCGGCTGGCGACTCGGGAGCGGCGGCGGGATCGGACAGCCGCCGGGTCATTCGAAGGGCGCGAGGGTAGCAGCGACGGCCACGCCCGGCACCCTAGCCCCCGCCGTCGACGGAAGCGAGGGCGGTCGGGCTTGCGGCCTTGCGGGTACGGGCGGTTGGCGCTGGTATATGCTGGCCGAGCAGTCTGCGAGCGAGGAGAGGGATCGCAAGGATGCGTCGGACGGTCGGCTGGGGCTTGCTCGGGGCCCTGATCCTGGCGGCCTTCGCTGCGCTTCCGACGGCGGCGGGCGCCCAGGTGCAGCCCTACGGCGCCCACAACCACGGCGTCTTCCGAAACGTGCTCCCTCCGGGCGAGAAGGGCGTAGACAACCTCACCGAGGCGCTCGACTTCCTCAACAACGGCAACTACCCCGCCCACTGGATCGACCAGCAGCCGCTCTACCAGAACCTGCTGTACGCATCGCCCACCCTGACCAACGCCCAGATCCCGACCTACTACAAGGACGCCACCTTCGGGGTGAGGCCCGCTGACGTCGAATCCACCTTCAGCCCCAAGCCCGGGGTGATGATCATCCGCGACGCCGGCTACGGCATCCCCCACATCTACGGGGCGACTCGGGCCGACACCATGTTCGGCGCCGGCTACGCCGCCGCCGCCGATCGGCTCTTCCTGATGGATGTCCTCCGCCACACCGGTCGCGCCAGCCTCTCCTCGTTCCTCGGCGGCTCCAACCTCGGCTCCGACGAGAGCATCTGGCAGACGCAGCCCTACACCGAGGCGGACCTCCAGCGCCAGCTCAACCTGGCGGCGAAGCTCTACGGCAGGGCCGGCGAGCTCGCGGTCGCCGACGTCAAGCACTACGTCGAGGGCATCAACGCCTACATCCAGGCCGCCGGCTCCGACTCCAGCCTGATGCCGGCCGAGTACGGGTTCATCAACAAGCCGCTCGAGCCGTGGAAGGCGACCGACGTGATCGCCACCGCCGCCCTGATCGGCGGGATCTTCGGCCGCGGCGGCGGCGCCGAGCTGAGCTCGGCCGGGAACCTGCAGGCGCTCGTCGACCGGTTCGGGAAGCGCGCCGGCCGGCGCGCCGGGCTCGGTTTCCGGGAGAAGAACGACCCCCAGGCGCCGACCACCGTGCTCCACCGCCGGTTCCCGTACGAGACGACCAGCGCCTTCGCTCGCCGCGGGCTCGCCCTTCCCGACCGCGGCTCGGTCGCCCCGGCGCCGGTGGCGCGGCTCGCCGGCCACGGCGTCAGCCGGACCAGCTCCCCGGGGTCGGCGATCGCCGGCTTCGGCCAGGCGATCCAGCGGTCGCTGGCGGAGGGGGCCCACGCCTCGAACTGGGAGCTGGTCTCGGCCCGCGAGTCGCGCACGGGGCACCCGATCGCGGTGATGGGGCCCCAGGTCGGCTACTTCGTCCCCCAGATCCTGATGGAGGAGGACCTCCACGGGCCCGGGATCGACGCCCGCGGCACCGCCTTCCCCGGGGTCAACCTGTATGTGCAGCTCGGCCACGGCGACAGGTACGCGTGGAGCGCCACCTCCGCGGGCGCGGACAACGTCGACACCTTCGCCGAGGTGCTCTGCAAGGACGACTTCCACTACCGCTACCGCGGCAAGTGCCGGGCGATGGAGAAGCTCGAGCGCAACAACAGCTGGACTCCCAACATCATCGATCCGACCCCGGCGGGCTCGAAGACGTTGACCGCCTTCCGCACCGTCCACGGAATCGTGTTCGCGCGGGGCAAGGTCCACGGCCGCAAGGTCGCCTTCGTCAGCGCCCGCACCACCTACTTCCACGAGGCCGATTCGGTGCTCGGGTTCAGGGACCTGAACGACCCGCGGTCGATCAACGGCCCCGCTTCGTTCAAGCGCGCGGCGTCGAAGATCAACTTCGTCTTCAACTGGGCCTACATCGACCGCAACCACATCGCCTACTACATGTCGGGGTGGCTGCCCGAGCGCGCCCCCGGGACCTCGCCCGACTTCCCCATCCTCGGCACCGGGCAGTACGACTGGCGCGGCTACAACCCGCGCCTGCACACCGAGCGCGTGCTCCCGTTCGGCGCCCACCCCCAGGCGGTCGACCCGCCCTTCGAGGTGTCGTGGAACAACAAGCAGGCGCCCGGGTTCGCCGCCGCCGACGACAACTACGCCTTCGGGCCGCTGTTCCGCTCGCAGATGATCTCCGACAAGGTCAGAAGGGGGATCCGCGGGCACCGCAAGATGAGCCTCGCCCAGCTCGTCCAGGCGATGGAGGAGCCCGCCACCCAGGACCTCCGCGCCTACAAGCTGCTGCCCGTGATCCTGAGGGCGATCGGAAAGCCCACCGAGCCGAGCCTCCAGGGGGCGCTGGCCGAGCTCCGCGCCTGGCGCCGCGCCGGCTCGCACCGCCGCGATCTCGACCGGAACGGAACCTACGACGACAACGCCGCGGTCGAGCTGATGGACGCATGGTGGCCGAAGCTGGTGGCCGCGGAGTTCGAGCCGGCGCTGGGGTCGCCGGCCTATAAGAGGATCCGCTCAATGCTTGGGATCGGCGATCACACCGGCGGCGCGCCCCGCGCCCCCGACTTCGCGAACGGCTGGTGGGGCTACGTCTCCAAGGACCTGCGCACCGTGTTCGGCGGCCGGGTCCCGGGCGGCCTCGGCCGAGCCTACTGCGGCGGCGGCTCGCGGAATCAGTGCCGGGCGGCGCTACGGGCCTCGCTCCAGGCGGCGCTGGCCGTCACCCCCGCGGACCTCTACGGCCACGGCGCCTGCGCCGCCGACCCGCAGCCGAGCTGCTACGACCAGAACCGCTCCCAGGTCACGTCGGCGATCTCGGTGCCGCCGTTCCCGTTCCAGAACCGCCCGACCTTCCAGCAGACGATCACCTTCAAGGTCAAATCCGGCGGCCACTGATCGCCGGCGGGCTGCCGCCGCCCCTTCCCGGCGGACGGGTCAGTCCCGCGGGGGGCCGATCGCGACCATTCGCTCGATCGGGACACGGGCGCGCTTCGCGATCTCGGGCGGGACCGAGACCTCGAACTTCAGCTCCCGCAGCGAGTCGCGGAGCTTTGGCAGGGTGATCATCTTCATGTACCGGCAGAAGGCCATCCGGTTGGCCTCGATCAGCTTCGCCTTCGGCGCCGCCAGGTGGAGGGGGTGGAGCATCCCGTTCTCGGTGGCGACGATGAACTCGCCCTCGGGATTCTCCTCGACCGCCTTGACCATTCCCGAGGTCGAGAGCATGTGGACACCCTCGGGGTCGATGTCCCCGGCGGCGACGTACTCCATCGCCTGGGTCGCGCACCCGCACTCGGGATGGATCAGGAACTCCGCCCCCCGATGCTCGGCGCGGGTGCGCTCGATGTCCTCGGGCCGGATCCCGGCGTGGACGTGGCACTCGCCGGGCCAGACGTGGAAGCGGGAGCGGCGCTCGGGGTCCTCGGTGATCCCGGTGGCGCGCTCGACGAAGGAGCCGAGCCACATGTCGGGGCCGAACAGGATCTCGGCGTCGGCGCCGTGCTCCGCCCAGATGTGCTCGACGACGCTGACCGCGTTCGAGGAGGTGCAGCAGTAGTCGGTCTCCGCCTTCACCTCGGCCGAGGTGTTGACGTACATGACGACGATCGCGCCGGGGTGCTCGGCTTTCCATCCCCGCAGCTGGTCGGCGGTGATCGACTCGGACAGCGAGCATCCGGCTTTCAGGTCGGGGATCAGGACCATCTTCTCGGGCGAGAGGATCGAGGCGGTCTCGGCCATGAAGTGGACGCCGCAGAATGCGATCACGTCCGCGTCGGTGCCCGCGGCCCGGCGGGAGAGCTGGAGCGAGTCCCCGACGAAGTCGGCGAGATCCTGGATCTCGGCGAGCTGGTAGTTGTGAGCGAGGATCACCGCGTTTCGCTCGGAGGCGAGCGCCCGAACCTCCTCGCTGAGACCCGCGATCTCGTCTTGCTCGAGCGGCGGGGGGACGTCGGCGAGCGACGGCGGAGGTATCTGAACGGTAGGGAGCTCGTGCACGGGCTTACCCCTCTTCCTTTCGCTTATGTTCGCCACCCCGGCGCGCGCCTCGAGGCAAGCGAATGAACTTGAGGCAAGTCTAGCTGGCCCTAACCTCCGGTAAGTGCCGGAGCTGCCCGAGGTCGAGATCACAGCGCGCCGCCTGAGCGCGGCGCTCGAGGGCGCCGAGATCGAGTCTGTCCTGGCGACCGGGGTCGCCACCCTGAAGACGTTCGAGCCGCCGCTGGAGGCGCTCGCGGGGGCGCGAATCGAGGGAGTGGAGCGGATAGGAAAGATGCTCGCGGTCGGGGCGACGGCGGGCGAGAAGCTCACCCTCCTGGTCCACCTGATGTCCGCGGGCCGCCTGCAGGTCTTCGACGGGCGGGCATCGCTTCGCGACCGCCGCTCGCGCCTCCTGATCCGGATCGCCGACGGCCGCGAGCTGCGCCTGCGCGAGTTCGGCACCCGCCAGTCGGCTTGGGCGAAGCTGCTCGCCCGCGAGGCGGTCGCCGAGGACGAGATGGTGGCAACCCTCGGCCCGGACGCCTGGCCCGCCCCGCCCCTCGATCAGCTCGCCGAGGCCCTGGATCAGCCCCGGCACCTGCATCCCCTCCTTCGCGACCAGCGGGCGATCGCCGGGATCGGGCGCTCGTGGGTCGACGAGATCCTCTGGGAGGCAAAGCTCTCTCCCTTCAAGCAGGGCGACGAGCTCTCCGGCCAGGAGGTCGCCGCGATCCACGACGCCCTCCACGTCCTCGGGGACGCCCTCGCCCACTACGAGGAGGTGATCGGCGAGACCGTCCCGGACAAGCTCCCGATGCCCCTCCGGGTCCACCGCCGCGAGGGCCAGCGATGCCCGCGCTGCGGCTCCACCATCGAGGCGGTCTTCTTCGCCGAGCACCAGATGAACTACTGCCCGGCGGAGCAGACGGGAGGGCGGGTGCTGAAGGACCGGCGCCTCTCCCGCCTCCTCAAGTAAGCGGGAAGGCGCGAGCGTCCGCCGGGGCCCCCGCGGACCTCCGACCGAGACAGCAGCCCCGCCGCGAGGAGCAGGCCGCCGAACTCGGCGGCGCCGGCGGCGGGGGCATGGAGAGCGGGTGTCCAAACGCTCCCCCGGCGGCTATCGCCCGGTGGCCTGGCGGATCAGCCCGCGGCCGATCGTGACCGGGTGACTGACCGCGGTCCCGAGGCGGCCTACGAGGCTGAGGGGGTGGTGGGCGACGCCGAGCTGACGCAGCACCGTGGTGGAGTCGAAGTAGACGCGCTCGCAGACGAGCCGGTCCCGCTCGAACTCGAACACCGAGAGGATCGGGAGCTCGAAGGTGCGGCCGGTAGGCGGAAGGCTCCGAAGCGGCCCGGTGTGGGTGCCCCGGATCACCGCCTCGACCAGGACCGCGTCGTCGGCGTGGTGCAGGGCGACGGGCTCGTTGCGCTGGTCGGGGAAGGCGGTTCGGGTCTCCTCGAAGTAGCGGCGGACTTCGTCGGGCCCGTCGAAGACCTCCCCGGTGCCGATCAGCTCGTAGCGAGGATGGTGAAAGGTCCTGATCGTCGCCTCGAGCTCGTGGCGATTCTCGGAGTCCATGTGCTCGCGGACGATCAGCTCGCGAGCACGCCGAAGGTAGGCGCTCGGAGGCATCGGCTAGATCCAGCGGTCCACTAGCGGCCGGTGAGGCGGCGGACGAGGCCGCGCCCGACCGTCAGGGGGTGGTTGACGATCGTCCCCAGGCGTCCGGAGAGGCTGTCGGGGTCCGCAGCCACCCCGAGCTGGCGGAGCACGGTGGCCGTGTCGAAGTAGACGCGCTCGCACACCAACCGGTCCCCCTCGAACGCGAGGATGCAGATGAAGCGGACCTCGATTCGGTTTCCAGTCGGCGGCAGCCCGTGATAGGGGCCGAGGTGGGTCCCCCGCGACACCACCTCGATCAGGACCGCCTGATCGGCGTGGTGCAAGGCGACGATCTCGTCGCGCTGGTCCGGGAAGGCGCGATCGAGGTCCCGCCAGTGCTTCATCACCTCGTCGGCGCCGTCGAAGACCTCGCCGGTACCGACGAACTCGTACCGCGGCCGGTCGAAGGTGGCGAGCGCCGCCTCGTAGTCCCGCCGGTTCTCGGCCTCCACGTGCGCCAAGACGGTCTCCTCCCGCCTCGCCCGAAGCCGGTGTCCGATCAGCGGCACGCGATGACTCTAACCGGGGTCGCCGGCCGCGGCCGACCTTCGATTCCCCTCCAGCAGCATGCTCAGGTCGAGGGCCGGAGCGGAATGGGTGAGAGCACCGACGGAGATGAAGTCGACGCCGGTGGCCGCGAACTCGTCGACGTTGGCGAGGGTGATCCCCCCGGATGCCTCGAGCTCGACCCGCCCCCCGCCCGGGCCCGCCCTGGCGGCGGCGACGGCCTCGCGCAACCCGCCCGGGTCCATGTTGTCGAGCAGGAGGCGGTCGGCGCCGGCCTCGAGCGCCCCGGCGACCTCGTCGAGATCGCCGCACTCGATCTCGACCTCGCGCCCGGGCTCCGCCTGGCGCGCGCGGCGGACCGCCTCCCCCACCCCACCCGCGATCGCCGCGTGGTTCTCCTTGATCAGGATCGCGTCGTAGAGGCCCATCCGGTGGTTGAGGCCGCCGCCCGCGGCGACCGCCTGCCTTTCCAGGGCCCGCAGACCCGGGGTGGTCTTGCGGGTATCGAGGATCCGCACCCCGGTCCCATCCACCGCCCGGACGAACCGCGCCGTCAGCGTCGCCACCCCCGAGAGGTGGCCGAGGAGGTTGAGGGCGACCCGCTCGGCGGCGAGGAGGGCGCGGGCGGGACCGGTGATCCGCGCCACCGGCGCCGGCACCGCGTCGCGCCACTCACCCTCCTCGGCGAGCGCGTCGAGCGGACCGGCGCCCGTCTGCGAGAAGGCCTCGGCCGCGGCATCGAGCCCGAAGAGAACGCCCGGCGCCTTCTGCACGAGCGTCGCCCGCCCGCCCGCCTCCGCCGGAACGACGGCGGCGCTGGTGATGTCGCCCGCGCCGAGGTCCTCGGCGAGGGCGCCCGCCACCAGCTCCCTCAGCTCGCGATCGGCGCTCACCGCGCCAGCTTAGGCCGCTCCCGCGCGGGGACCCGTCCGGTCGGGGCAGCGCTCGAGGGGCAGCGCAGCGGCGCGCGGCAGATATCACGAACCGCGGGTGTGCGACGTTTAGTGGTCGATGGCGGCCAAGCTTCCACCGTTCCAGGCGCTCCTCGACGAGCATGGCTCGGACGTGCTCGGCTTCCTGATCGCCTCGGTGGGCCCCCACGACGCGGAGGACTGCTACCAGGAGACCTTCATCGCCGCCCTTCGTGCATACCCACGGCTCGAGCATGCCCGCAACCTCCGCGGCTGGCTCCTGACGATCGCCCACCGCAAGGCCCTGGACCATCACCGCGGCCGGGGACGGCGCCCGGTCCCGGCGGGGAGCGCCGAGGACGTCGGCGGCCGAATCGCCGTCAACGATCGCAAGCCCGAGGCGGGCACGGACCTGTGGAGGGCGGTGGCGATGCTTCCGCCGAAGCAGCGCAGCGCCGTGGTCCTGCGGTTCGCCACCGGGATGAGTCATCAGGAGATCGGGAATGCGCTCGACTGCTCCGAGGATGCCGCCCGACAGAACGTTCATCAGGGGTTGAAGGCTTTGAGGAAGGAGTTCGCATGACCAAGCTGACCCAGAGGGTCCTGGAGAGGTCGCTGAAGGGAGCGATCGCCGCGGCCGACCCGGCCGAGGCCACCCGGGGGCTGCTCGCCCGGGCGGAGCGCGAGGGACTGATCGACGTCGCCTACGCGACGGTTGCCTCGCCCTTCGGGCGGCTCCTGGTCGCCGAGACCGACCGGGGCGTGGTCAGCCTCGCCCTCCCCAACCTCCCCGAGGACGAGTTCCTGACCGCGCTCTCCGAGGGGGTCTCCCCGCGGGTGCTGGAGGCGCCGGCGCGGCTCGACTCCGTCCGCCGCCAGCTCGACGCCTACTTCGAGGGCAGGCTGCACGCGTTCGACCTCCCGGTCGACTGGCAGCTCAGCCGCGGGTTCCGGGGCCGGGTGCTGCACAACGTCGCCCGCATTCCCTACGGGGAGACCCTGAGCTACGCGGCGCTGGCGCGGAAGGCCGGCAACCCGCGCGCCTTCAGGGCGGCCGGGACCGCCTGCGGGCACAACCCCATCCCGCTGATCGTTCCCTGCCACCGGGTCGTGCGCAGCGACGGCGAGCCCGGCAGCTATGGCGGCGGGCCCGAGATGAAGCGCGCCCTGCTCGAGCTCGAGGGCGCGTTGGGATAGCGGCTGGCGGCAGCTACTGCCTGGAGATGTCCGTCCCGGGACCGCCCCAGAGCGTGTCCCGCCCGGGACCACCGAACAGGCGGTCGTTGCCGGGTCCGCCCCTGAGCAGGTCGGCGCCGGGGCCGCCGCAGATCCGGTCCCTCCCGCCGCGGCCGAGGATGGTGTCGTTGCCCTCGAGGCCGACGATCACGTCGGCGCGCCCGGTTCCGTTGATCCTCTCGCCTGCGAGGGTGCCGACGATCGTCGCCTTGCGCCCGCCGCATCGGTAGACCGGCACCCAGTCCGGCTCGCGGTCGCTGGGGGCGCCGGTGGTCGTGATCGGATGCTGGTCCGATCCGTCGACGCTCATCACGAAGATGTCCTCCGTCCCGGTCGGTCCCGCGCGGTTGGTGTAGGCGATCCGCTTCCCATCCGGCGAGACGGAGGGCTGGAAGTCCATCCCCGGGCTGGTCGGGGTGAGGTCGACGGGGTTGGCGCCGCTCGCCTCCATCATCCAGATGTCCTGGTCGCCGTCGCGGTTGGAGTTGAAGAAGATCCTCTCGCCGTCGGGCGAGAAGTCGGGCAGGCGGTCGGAGGAGGTGAAGGCGCCGGTGAGGTCATGCCCGTTCGACCCGTCGGCGTTCGCCACCCAGATGTCGTCATCGCCGCCCTCGTTGTCGCTGGTGAAGGCGATCCTCTCGCCGTCGGGCGAGAAGACGCCTTGCTGCTCGGTCGAAGCGCCGGCGAAGGCCGCTGTTACGTCGACCTGGTTGGTGCCGTCGATATTCATCGTCCAGACGTCGATGTCGGTTCCGTCGTTGCGGGTGAAGATCACCTTCCTGCCGTTCGGCGAGACGTCCGGCTGGTACTCGGTATCGGCGTCCGGATTGAGATCGATCGGGTTCGTGCCGTTGGCGTTCATCGCCCAGATGTCCGAGCTGCCCGCCCTGTCGCTGAAGAAGACGATCCTCTTCCCGTTCGGGGCGCTCGCCGGGTAGCCGTCGGAGCTGGTCGTGCTCGGCGGCGTGAGGTCGAGCGGGTTCGACCCGTCGGGGTTCATCGACCATATGTCTGCGGCTGCGCCGCCGCGATCGCTGGTGAACAGGATCCGGCCGTTGGACCCGCCCGCGGGGGCGGCTGCTTTTCCGGCGCCCGGCTCGGCGGAGCTCAGCGCTGTCACCACCAGGATCGCCGCCGTGGCGGACGCGAGCGCCACGCCGATCAGGACCGACCGGCTCCCCGTCAAGGCCATCGAACCTCTCGCACTTCCTCTTCCGCCTTCCCTGACGGCCGTCACCCTATGGGACGGGGATCGCCCGCGCAAGCATCGCCGTCCCGTCGTCCCGTCGTCCCGGCGGCGGGCGTCAGCCTGCCGGGAAGACCGCCATCGTCGCCGTGAAGCCGTGGAGGAAGTTGCGGCCGCCGACGGGGCCGATCTCGCCGGCGCAGAAGAATCCGGCGGCGGGCGCGCCGAGCGAGTCCTCGATCGCGCTCGCGTCGTGATCGGGGACCTCGAACATGTGGGAGCCGCGCCCGTTGCAGGTAAAGAGCAGCACCCCGGCGGCTCCCTCGATCCCTAGGGCCCCCGCCTGGGCGCGGAGCGCCTCGCGCAGGTCCTCGTCGGCGGAGGCGGCGTCGCGAACGTGCAGGCGCACCGTCTGCCCGACCCGGACCCGCTCGCCGATCGCGATCGACCCGGACTCGCGGTCGGCGCCGACGATCGGCCGGACGAGGAAGTCGCCGCGACCGTACTCGGGGCGGTTCTCGTCGATCACGATCCCGAGCAGCACCCCCTGGGCGGCGAGCGCGCGATCGCGCTCGGGCAGGGCCGCGATCACCTCGCCGAGCCGCTCCATCGCCGGCTTGCTCGCGAGCTCGCCGATCAAGTTCGCCTCGGCGGCGGTGACCGTCATCTCGGGACCGACGGGCGCCGCTCCCTGGGAGACGCAGGGAAGCACCTGCACGCCGGAGATCCAGGCCGCCACCGCTCCCTCGGTGAGGACGTCGCCGTCTCGGAAGAGGACGGAGCCGCCGGCTACCGCAGCGCTCGCAAGCCCGCCAAGCGCCGGCATCGCCGGGCGCGAGCGCGCTACCGCCGACAGCAGCAGCTCCGAGGGAAAGCTGTACGGGTCGGCGAGCACGATCAGGGCCTCATCGGGCGCGGCCGCCTCCCCGTCGCCCGGCGCCGCCAGCGCCTCGGGCAGCCCGAGGAGGCGAAACCCCTCCGCCTCTCGCGCCGCGGTCACATGCAGGGTGTCGAGCTCCGCCCCGGGCAGGGACGCCGCCCAGACCGCTACCCCCGGGCCATCCTCCATCTCTCGGCCGAGGGCGAGGGTCCCTCCGGCGCCACATCCGAGCAGGTGGCGTGGCTGGAGCCGCTCGTGGACCTCGGAGAGCAGCCACTTGGCCATCGTCAGGTGGGGCCCGGAGGCGAACACGAGGCAGAGGTCGCAGGGGCCCTCGAGGACGGCCCGGGCTGCGTCGGCCGCCTCGGCGGCGGCCTCGACGGGATCGAAGGCCTCGGAGGCCCCGACCGCGATCTGCACCCGCTCGGCGGTCATCTAAGAGGAAGCGGCACCCTTGCCGGCGCCGTCACGATCGCTCGCTCCGCCCGGTGCTCGCGCCGCCACGGCGGCCGCCTGGTTCAGGTACTCGCGGACGAAGCCGTCGATGTCGCCGTCGAGGACCCGGTTGGCGTCGCCCATCTCGTAGCCGGTGCGGTGGTCCTTCACTCGCTGGTCCGGATGGAGGAAGTAGCTGCGGATCTGGGACCCCCACTCGGCCGACTTCATCTCGCCGCGCTCGCGAGCAAGCTCCTCGGCCCGCCTCAGCTCCTCGCGCTCGAGCAGGCGGGCGCGAAGCAGCTGCATCGCGACCGCCCTGTTCTGCGCCTGGGACCGCTCGTTCTGGCATTGGACGACGATCCCGGTCGGCTCGTGGGTGATCCGCACGGCCGAGTCGGTCTTGTTGACATGCTGGCCGCCCGCGCCGGAGGCGCGGTAGGTGTCCACCCGGATGTCCCCCTCGTCGATCTCGACGTCGACGTCGCCCTCGACCAGGGGGGCGACGTCGACCTGGGCGAAGCTCGTGTGGCGGCGTGCCGAGGCGTCGAAGGGGGAGATGCGGACGAGGCGGTGGACGCCACGCTCGGCGGCGAACAGCCCGTACGTGTTCTCGCCCCGAACGACGAAGGTGGCGGACTTCAGCCCTGCCTCCTCCCCCGGCGAGGCCTCCTTCATCTCCACCCGGAAGCCGCGGCGCTCGGCCCACCGGAGGTACATTCGCACCAGCATCTCGGCCCAGTCCTGGGAGTCGGTGCCGCCGGCCCCGGCGTTGACCGTCACCACCGCATCGCCGGCGTCGTATGGCCCGGTGAACAGCCGCTCCTCCTCGAGCTTCGCAAGCCGGCTCTCGATCGATCGCACCTGCTCGGCGAGCTCGCTCGCCAGGCTCTCGTCCTCGGCTGCCATCTCGGCGAGTTCGTCGAGGTCGCTCACATCGCGCTCCAGCGCCCGGAAGCCCTCCAGCCTCCGCTGGATCCGGGCGTGCCCGGCCGATGTCATCGCGGCCCGCTCCTGGTCGTCCCAGAAGTCGGGCCGCTGCATCTGTGCCTCGAGCTCGGCCGCCCGCTCGCTCAGCGCGATGTGGTCAAA
>JBKPIY010000024.1:0-9303 GCA_046730475.1 Actinomycetota bacterium | reverse complement strand
GTATGGGTCCGAGGAAGGACCGCCGATTCAGGTCACCTTCCATCATTGGATCCACAGCAACACGATCAGCTTCGATTCGGTGATCCCGAGCGACTGCTCGAGACCCGTTGCCGCGAAGCGCCGCATGGGGCGTCTCGGTCGCGTTGCCAGGACACAGGTGGAGGCGCGTGGGCTGAACTGAGAATCGCGAACCTCGGCGTTCACGAACGGACCAGGGGAGCGAACCTATGCAGACGTTCATCGTCGAGTGCTACTGGCCGGGAATGATCGAGGCGCAGGCGCGGGACACCCTGGAGCGGGTGATTCGCATCGCTGGGGAAGCGTCGCCGGGAGGGGCCGTGCATTCGTTGGGGTGCTTCCTTGTGCCCTCGGACGGGATGGCGCTGTGCTTCTTCGCTGCTCCGAGTGAAGCGGTGGTGAGGCGCATAGGGTCGCTGGCCGAGTTGCCGTTCGACCGCATCGTCGAAGCCGTCGAGATCAGATTCCACCGGCAGGATGCGTAGCCCGCGGAGGGACGTCAAAGAGCGGCTGGTGGTCTCGAAACTCGAACGCGCCAGACGGCGAATCTCCGGGCGCAGAAGAGCCACTCCGACCACGCAAGGATCGATGCTCCTCCCGAACGCGGACACAAACCGGACACATCAGACCGGCATTTGCCGATCACGGCTGATCCTTGCCGTCCGGCTCGAACAGCCCCATTTGCAGTGGGTTCTTGTCCTCGCGTGATCCCGCATGCCCGGCCGCGCCGCGCTCGGAGCTCATGAAGGAGATCCTCGGCAAGCGGCTAGGGCTGTAGGGATGCGGGGATGTGGTCACCCGGAGACCACGAGCGCCTCGTCCGGCGGGCGCCCGCAACGCAACCGCCGCTCGGCCAGGTCCTGGGCCAGCGGCCCCCGCAACCTGGCAGCAGGGAACCGATCGCCGCCGGCGGCTAAGGGCCGGCAGTTGCCTTGGCCACCTCGCCGGCCTTGGCCTCGGGGAGCTCGACGCCGGCTACCTCGTAGGCCTCGGGTTGATCGAGCGTCTCGCGCTCCAGCAGGGCGCGGGCGAGGGCGTCGAGGCGGCCGCGCTCGCGGGCGAGCAGCTGGATCACGTCGTGCTCCGCCGCGTCGACGATCCGCCGGACCTCCTCGTCGAGGAGCTCCTGGGTCGCCGTCGAGGCCGGCACCGAGCCGGGCAAGAGCGCGCTGTCCTGAGACCCGTCGGTGATCGCCACCGCGCCGATCGCATCGCTCATCCCCCAGCGGCCGACCATGCCGCGGGCGATCTGCGTGAGGTTCTGGATATCCGACTCCGCGCCCGTGGTCAGGTCGCCGAAGACGACCTGCTCCGCCGCGCGCCCTCCGAGGGCGACCTTGATCTTGGCCAAGAGCTCGTCTCGGGCGTAGTTGAAGCGGTCGGTCTCGGGGGTGGAGAGGGTGACCCCGAGCGCCCGGCCGCGGGGGATGATCGAGATCTTGCGCACCGGGTCGGCGCCGGGGGTGAGCATGCCCACGAGCGCATGGCCGGATTCGTGGTAGGCGATGCGCTCGCGATCGGCGTCGGTCATCACCACCTGGCGCTCGGCGCCGAGGATGATCTTCTCGATCGCGTCGGTGAAGTCCCGCTGCTCGAGGGCGGTGTGATTGCGGCGGGCGGCGAAGAGGGCCGCCTCGTTAACGAGCAGCGCGAGGTCGGCACCGGTCGCGCCCGGCGTTGAGGCCGCAATGCGGTCGAGGTCCACATCGGGCGCGAGCGGCGTCGAGCGCGTATGGATCTTCAGGATCTCGGCCCGGCCCTTGCGATCGGGCGGCTGGACCGCGATCCGGCGGTCGAAGCGCCCCGGGCGGAGGAGCGCGGGGTCGAGGATCTCCGGACGGTTCGTGGCGCCAAGCACGATCACGTTGGTGCCGGCCTCGAACCCGTCCATCTCGGTGAGGATCTGATTGAGCGTCTGCTCGCGCTCGTCGTGGCCGCCGCTGAGCCCGCTCACGTTGCCCGAACGCGAGCGGCCGATCGCGTCCAGCTCGTCGATGAAGACGATCGCGGGCGCCGCCTCCTTGGCCTGCTTGAACAGGTCGCGCACGCGCGACGCGCCAACGCCCACGATCGCCTCGACGAACTCGGAGGCCGACATGGAGAAGAAAGCTGCGTTCGCCTCGCCCGCGACCGCGCGGGCGAGCAGGGTCTTGCCGGTCCCGGGCGGCCCGTAGAGCAGCACGCCCCGCGGGACCCGCGCCCCGAGCTTGGTGTAACGCTGGGGGTTCTTGAGGAAGTCCACCACCTCGACGAGCTCGTCCTCGGCCTCGTCGATCCCGGCCACGTCGTCGAAGGTGACTCGCTCCTGCTCCCCCGGCCTGATCCGCCGCGCCGTCGAGCGCCCGAAGCCGCCGAGCACGCCGCCCCCTCCCGCCCCGAGCTGGCGGCGCGCCAACCAGACGAGGAACGCCACCAGCAGAATCGTCGGAAGGAAGCCGAGCAGGAGCGTGCCCCACAGCGACCGGCCCGTGTCGGGCGGCTCGGCGTTGACGACGACGTTCTGCCGGTCGAGCAGCCCTGTGATCTGAGTGCGATCGATGAAGGCGGGGACCTCGGTCTTGAAGCTCGTGACCGTCACCGGCTCGGCGTCGCCGGGCGGGTCGTAGGTCGCCTCGCGCTTCAGCTCGCCCTCGATCGAGTCCTCCTGCGAGCTGATCTCGCTGACGTTCCCCGCCTTGACCTGATCGACGAAGAACGGCTGGTAGGGGATCCGCTGACGCTCTGCCGGCCCGCTCGTGACGAACGAGACCAAGAGGTTCACCCCAAGCAGCCCGAGCAGGAAGGCGATGAACAACCTGCTCCGGGGGATCATCGGCGGCTTGGACTCGCGCGGGGCTCCGCGTCCGTCGGGCGCCGGATCCACCCGCCACCCGGACGGATCCGCGTTCCCCGTTGGCGGGCTCTCAGAGGACGAGTCGGGGGACAGACCGCTGACTGTACTCCTGTGGCGGGGAACAGCCGTCGCGGCGACCGCGTGTGCGATAGTCAGACGGTGATCGTCACCGGCGGTGCTCGCGGAACGCACGCCAACGATCGCCTTGCGATGAGATGGCGAAATCGTGAGCTTCCGCTCCCGGCGCACTTCGAGCCGAGCCGGGTGGGCGAGGTTTGGCGGGTCCCGTACGAGGACCGCGCGCGGGAGGCGCCGGCGTGGGCCGAGAAGCACGCCCTGCGCCCGGTCGCCGAGGACTCGTTCCGCCTCTGCCTGCTCGCCGTCGACGTCCAGAACACGTTCTGCATCCCCGACTTCGAGCTGTTCGTCGCCGGGCGCTCGGGAACAGGCGCGGTCGACGACAACCGCCGCCTGTGCGAGTTCGTCTACCGGAACCTCGGGACGATCACCCGGATCTTTCCGAGCCTCGACACCCACCAGGCGATGCAGGTCTTCCACGCGATCTGGCTCGTCGACGAGCGGGGAAACCACCCCGCCCCCTATACGCTCGTCTCGGCCGAGGATGTCGAGGCGGGACGCTGGGCTATGAACACCGCGGTCGCCGAGGCCCTCGGGATCGACGTCGCCTACGCCGAGCGCCATCTCGCTCACTACACGCGGCGGCTGGCCGAGGGTGGAAAGTACGACCTGACCATCTGGCCCTATCACGCGATGCTTGGTGGCATCGGGCACGCGCTCGTATCGGCGGTCGAGGAGGCCGTCTTCTTCCACGGCATCGCCCGGCACAGCCGGCCGGAGTTCCAGGTGAAGGGGGACAACCCGCTCACCGAGCATTACTCGATGCTGGGGCCGGAGGTGACCGAGGGACCGGACGGCGATCGTCTCGGCGCCAAGAACACCGAGCTGATCGAGAGGCTGCTCACATTCGATGCCGTCGTCGTCGCCGGGCAGGCGAAGAGCCACTGCCTGGCGTGGACGATCGACGACCTCCTGGAGGACGAGGTCGCGGGGGAGCGGCTCGCGGAGCGCACCTACCTGCTCGAGGACTGCACCTCCCCGGTCGTCGTCCCCGGCGTCGTCGACTACACGGCCGAGGCGGATGCCGCCTTCGAGCGCTACGCGACCGCGGGCATGCACGTCGTCCGCTCGACCGACGCGATCGAGAGTTGGCCGGACCTGGCGCTCTCCCCCGCTAAACGCTGAAACGCGCCGGTCGCCAGTTTGCAACCTATGTCGCGAGGGAGCGGGCATCCGAGGCCGCGGACCCGGGTTAGCGGGAGATCGAGCCAGGCGAGCCGCTGCACGTCGGTGCGGACCTGGAGTTAAGCTCGCAGACCCTGATCGACGAACCCCCACGCATCGGCGCACGATCGAGGACCTCGATCCGTACGCGGCGGCTTCGCAGGGCTCCCGATGCGCCCGGGCCACGACCGAGGCGCGAGCTCGAGCATAATCAACGCTGGGAGCGATGAGGCCTCCGAGCCAACGATTGCGCGCCCCCGGATCGCGATCGGCCTGATCGCGGCGCCGGGCCTGGCGGAGAAGCTCGCGGGCGGGCTGTCCGAGACCCTGCGCGACCGGCTTGCTCAGCTCTACTCCGACGTCGACTGGGAGGTGCCGGTGGTGATCGATGGGATGGTGACCCCGTCCGCGCCCGCCACCGAGCTGATCGACCCCGCCCACCGCCGTCTCCTGCGCGAGGACTGGGAGCTGGCGGTCTGCCTCACCGACGTCCCGCTTCGGATCGGGCTGCGCACCCTCGCCGGCCATGCCAGCCCGACCCATCGAATCGCGCTCGTCTCGGTGCCGGCCCTAGGCCGGCCCGGCTGCAGGCTCGCGTCCTCGACACCGTGATCGGCCTGCTCGAGGTGCTGCTCGGCGAATCCGCCGTGCATGGGGATGCAGATGCACCCCCGCGATGGCCTCGCAGCAAGCGGCTTCGCCGGCGCCTGGTCGAGCTATCCGAGCACCGCCAATCGCTAGCGCTCCGACCGGGATTCGAACCTGGGCCCTGCCTTCAGCTACATCGCCGTCGCTAGCCTGGCGAGGGACCCGTCTGACTGCCGGACTCGGAGCCGATGATGTGGAAGATCGGGTGGTCGGCGGGATCGGGGAGCGCGCGCAGGACCCTGGCGACCGTCGGCAGCTTGCCGTAGCGGGCCGAATAGACCTCGAGCAGGGCAGCGCGCTCGGCGGCGGGCACCTCCACCACGGTGATCTCCTCGAGCACCCCCGCGTGGCTGAGACGAGCCCGCTGGGAGGCTCGCAGGTTGAGCGCCCAGTCGCTCTCGCCGCGGTAGGAGACCAGGTAGCGCTCGCCTTCGCGCTCAAGAACCGCAACGGGAACCGTGTGCCAGCGTCCGGTCCGACGACCACGCACCGACAGTTTCGAGAGCAGCGACCGCCGGAACAACGGTGCCAGGCGGTTGCCGACGTGGCGCTGCATCCACGGCGGCTTGAGATAGCGACGCTCGCTCACAAGTGATCCTCCTTACTCCGTGACAATCCCCGACGGAGGTCCGGACTGGCGGGGCCCTCGGACATTGCCTTCCTTCCGCTGTCGTCTACCAAGGGGTCAAATCCCGGGATGGCCGGAAGCCGGCGAGTCCTGGAGAATGGCCCGCCGCTCGCGGTAATCGTCGGCGCTCAGCTCGCCCTCGGCGAATCGTCGCTCTAGTACATCCGCGGCGCTCATCCTTCCTCCGTACCGCCCCCCGCCGGGGCCGCAG
Source organism: Actinomycetota bacterium (assembly GCA_046730475.1). GTDB lineage: Bacteria > Actinomycetota > Thermoleophilia > Solirubrobacterales > 70-9 > JBKPIY01. The sequence continues at coordinate 3,663 of JBKPIY010000024.1, read as the reverse complement.
CCCCAACCCGCTCCCCAGCGCCCGCCACGGAACAAGAAGAGGCGCAGGACAACGAACAGGGTTCCGATCACGAGAAGCCAGCCCAGCGGGGCGAAGACGATCCACCAGCCCGGACCGTCCGAGTCGGCCAGGGCCAGCGGCGAGGTGAGGGTGGTGAGATCAAACATGGTGTCCTTTCGTCGGTGTCCTGTGCGCTGGTAGGCGCGCTACTTGTCTGACTATATCAATCGCTGGTATAGTCAGTAACTGAGCCCATCAGGTAGATAAACTGAACCGACATGTCTCGGCCCAATCCAGCTTCGCCGCGAGCGACACCCCCGGCGGTGTCCGCCGCGAGGCCCGGGCCGCCGCTCGAGGCCCGGATCGCCTATCTCCTGAGCAAGGTCGGACGCCGACAATCGGTGCGCTTCGCCGAGCTGCTGAAGCCACTCGGTCTCCGGCCCAAGCACTTCGCCTTGATGAACGTCGTCGACCTCGCCGACGGTCCCTCCCAGCAGCAGCTCGGCGAGGCGCTGGGGCTCGATCCCAGCGGGCTGATCTCGGCGATCGACGAGCTCGAGGCCGGGGGGCTGCTCGAGCGGCGCCGCGCGATTGGAGACCGGCGCCGCCATGCCCTGTTCCTGACCGGCGCCGGCGAGGCCAAGTTGGCCGAGGCCCGAGAGGCTTCCCGCAAGCGCGGCGAGGAGCTGATCGCTCCACTGAGCGAGGCAGAGGCACAAATGCTCCACGACCTCCTGAAGCGGATCGCGGACACGGACGAGCTCGATCTTCGCCCCGCCGCCGACTGGGATTGACAATTCCACATGGGACGCCCCCTCGACGCGAAAAAGCAGTGAGACGTTCGAGGGCAGGGCGCTAGCCCGTCGATTCTCAGCAAGCTCTAACAGTTCGCTTAGCTCGCTCTTTGGTCGAGAGCGTCTAATTGGGAGGCGATGGTCGACCACCCCGGGGGAACCCGATGAGAGATCCGGTCACCGAGCGACCGAGGTCAGAGACCAACCGGCAAACGGCGCGGGAGCTGGCGCGGTTCCTCGACCGGGTGATGGGGGCGATCGCCCGGGTCGAGCTCGGGGACGCCGGGATCGCGCCCCTGTCGCTGGTCGAGATCCGAATCCTGATCGTGCTGGCCGACCGCCCGACCCCGCTCAGCATCGGGGAGCTCGCGGCCCTGGCCGCGCTCAGCGTCGGGCGGTCGGGTCAGGCGGCGGCCAGGCTGACCGCTCTGGGCCTCGCCGAGCGGGTCGGCGGCGGCCGGGGCTCGGACCGGACGATCGCCCTCACCGGCGGTGGCCGGCGCCTCCTGGGACGTCACCAGGCCGCCCGGGAGAGGGCGATCGAGGGCTTCATCGCCCGGCTGGGCGAGAGCGAGCGACTGCGGCTCGAGGGCGCCGTCCACCTGCTCGGCCGCGACCTCGACCGGCTCGCCGATCGGATGCTGGGCGCCTGATCTCCGTTGGATCGGTCAGGGGCAAAGTCGCCGAACGACTCGAGGCGACAGGAGAAAGACGAACGCCGACCGGCCCGAGCGCGGCGGGAATCCTGTCCGGCTCCTGAACCACCTGCGGGGCAGCATCCCCATCGCTGCACACCTGCGGGGCAGCATCCCCATCGCTGCGCGACCCATTGGTGAGCTTAAGCGTGCCAGATCGCCGTTGGCCCAGGGGCCTCAGGGGTTTTCGCCGGGCGACCTTGTCGCGGGACCATGTGCGGGCGCGCGGGAGCGGCAAGCGCGGTCGCTATCGCCACGTAGGCCTCGGGATTGAGGACGAGGCCTACGTGGGTCCCCTGAACCTCCACGTTGTCGGCATAGGGGGCCACACAGGTCTCCCAGCGCACAACACCGTCCGCCTTCGAGTAGATGCTCGTCAGCCTGACGCTCTCCGGGAACGGCGCCGAGTAGTCTCGGGTGAACGAGCAACGGCACTCCTCGGTGAGACAGCCGCGCCGCTCGCGGCGATCGGTGGTGTGACTGTGCCAGGCGCGGACGAGCGCGGCGACAGCCGCGGTCGGGGCGCTGATCGCCATCTGCCGATTCAAGCCACCGCCGAGCCCGATCACATGCGAGACCAGCTCCGGACGGCGCACCGCAAGCGCCTTCGCGAGGTGAGCGCCACGGCTGTGGCCGAGCACGGCGACGCGCCTACCGTCCGCGGCGACCAAGGCGCCGGCGCGGGCTTCGACTCGGTGCAGTGCCCGTTCCGAGCAGTCGGTGTTGGTCAGGAAGCCGGCGCGACGGGGCCTGTAACCGATCCTGCGCAGCCAGATTCCGAGCGTGGCCAGTGTGTAATCGCCCGCCAGGAACCCGGGCAACAGCAGGACCGAGCGGCGATCGCCCCGCGGAATCCCCCCGCCCCGTAGCACCGGATGAGAGAGAAGGCGGGCGGCGTCGAGCTGCCAGCGGAGCTCGCCGAGGTGGTTACCCCACCAGCGGGGCTCAGGCACCCGATCTCGCGGAGGATCGGAATCTCGAGCTCGAGGTGACACGGCGGTGAGAAGTATCGCCGGGTCGGCGGCAGCGCCGTTGTGCTCACCACACAAGCCGCCGCGCGAATTTTCCTACGCCACACCCAAGGACACGGCCAGCCGCCGCGCGTACCTTGCCCGAGCTGATGGAGCAACGCAAGGCCGACACTCACCGGGACAGGAGGAGGACGATGCAGAAGAGCCAGAAGGAGAGCGAGACCCGGGACAGGATCTCACTCGGCGCCATGCTGCTTACGATCGTGATCGCAAACGTATGGGTATTCGTCTACCTGGCCCCGTACGCCTAGCAAGGCTGCGCGCATCCCCGGTTGTTGCGCTCGCCCCCGGCGGACGATCCCAACCCGACTGGCACCGAGAGCGACCCGCGCAGGGGGGTCGCCTTCATAGTTGCGCTTCGGGACTGCCGGCGGAATCGGCGAGGGCGTCTGGCCCCCTGGCGAGGTCGCCTCTGTGCGCGAGCTTGATTGCTATCAACAGCTCGAGCACGTCGGAAATGCTGCGCAGGTCACGGCCGGTCCTCTCGGCGATCTTCCCGAGCCGGTAGTGGGTCGTGTTCACGTGCACATAGAGCCGCTCCGAGGCGGCCCTCGCGTTGAGGTCGGCGGCGACGTAGGCGAGGAGCGTCCGTGAGAGAACGCCGCCCTCGGCGAGATCCCGCTCGACGAACTCCCGGACCGCCTCGGAGATCATCCGTCCCGCGGTGTCGCCGCCGATCAGGGTCAGGTAGTCGAAGGCGCTGAGCGTTGGGAGCGCCACCACCCCGCCCCGGGCATCGAGGCGGTCTCGGGCATCGCAGGCCTCGCGATAGGCGGCGGGAATTCGCTCGAGCCCGTCCTGAACCGTGCTCACGCCGATCGCCAGCGGGAGGCCGCGCGCCAACAGCTTCGCCTGCGAGGAGCGCAGGGCTTCGGTCACGGCCCGCAGGTCGCGGCCGACCGCCGGCGCTACCACCACGATCTCATCTCGGCGGACGACCGCGAGCGGCGCCACCGCGCCGCCGCAGGCGCGCGCGACCGCGCTGCTGGCCGAGCGCAGGGCGTGCTCGTCGGCGGGTCGCCGGCGCGCCAAGGCGGCGATCACGACACACTTCGCCCCCGGGGCGGGGCCGGCCCCGGGCGGGGGCGGGCGGGCCGGGCGCGGGTCGGGCGGCCGCCCCGCGGGGGGGCCGGGGGGGCCATG
>JBKPIY010000023.1:0-20859 GCA_046730475.1 Actinomycetota bacterium | reverse complement strand
TGGTTCGGCCCCGCCGCCGGCGAGCCTGACCGCCGCCTCGGCGCCCGCGCCCGCGGCGGGCTCCGGCGACGGCGTCGACGCCCTCCCCTGGATCCTCGCCGGGAGCCTTCTCGCAGTGATCGCGGCGACGTGGGGAGGCTGGCTGCTCTACCGGCGCCGCCTGCCCTAGCGGCCCCGTCCGCCCTCGGGGTCGGCGCCGTCCGGCCCGCGGATCGACTCGATTACGTTTCCGGTTGTGGATGTCGAGGAGGCGATCCGCACCAGGCGCACCCACAAGGCCTACCGGCCCGAGCCGCTCGACCGGGCGACTCTCGAGCAGCTCCTCGACCTGGCCCGGTGGGCGCCGAACCACAACCTCACCAACCCGTGGCGGTTCCGGGTGATCGGGCCGGAGGCCTTGGGGCGCCTGAAGGAGGCGGCCGGCCCGGAGTCGGCGCCGAAGCTCGACCGGGCGCCGACCCTGGTGGTCTGCTCCTGCGTGCTCGGCGGCGACCCGGTCCAGGACGAGGAGGATCTCCACGCGACCGCGGTCGCCGCCTACATCGTCCTCCTCGCCGCCCACGCCCGGGGCCTCGCCGGCTACTGGCGAACCCCGGAGGTGCTCCGCACGGACGAGGGCCGGGCGGCGGTCAGCCTCCCCGATGGCGAGCGGTTCGTCGGCCTCCTTCACCTCGGCCGGCCGCTCCAGGAGCAGCGGACCCCCGATCGTGCGCCGGCCGAGCAGGTGGTGGAGTTCCTCGACTGACGATGGGGGAGCGACGGTGATCTCGCGGGGGGACGCGCTCGAGAGGATCGCGGGCAGCGAGTTCGACGTGGTCGTGGTCGGCGGCGGCATCACCGGGGCAGGGGTTGCCCTCGACGCCGCCTCGCGCGGGTACTCGGTGGTGCTGCTCGAGCGCGGCGACTACGCCCAGGGGACCTCGAGCCGCTCCTCGAAGATGGTCCACGGCGGGCTGCGCTACCTCCAGAGCTTCGACCTCGGCCTCGTCCGGGAGGCCCTGCTCGAGCGCCAGCTGATGGTCCAGCTCGCGCCCCACCTCGTCTACCCGACCCCGTTCCTGGTGCCCACCCTCCCGGACGAGCGCCGGAACGTCCGCATCGGAATCGGGCTGAACATGTACGACGTGATGGCGACCTCGCGGGTCGGGTGGGGCCGCAGGGAGCGGCTCGAGCGCCGCCGGGAGGAGGACTATTGGTCGCCCGACCGCCATCGGACCATCCCCGGGGAGGAGGCGGTCGAGCTCGTCCCCGCCCTCGCCCAACTGGGGCCGAAGGCGGCGTACCTCTTCTACGACTGTCAGACCGACGACTCCCGCCTCGTCCTCACCATCCTCGGCGAGGCCGAGCGCTTCGGCGCCGCCCTGCTGAACGGGGCCGAGGTGACCGACCTGCTCGACGTGGCCGGCCACGCGACCGGGGTCATCTGCCGCGAGGCCGAGTCCGGCGAGCGGTTCGAGGTGAGGGCGGCGAACGTGGTCAATGCGACCGGGGTGTGGGCGGACCGGCTCCGCCCCGAGGTCCTCGAGGAGGAGGAGATCCCCCGGATCAGCCCCAGCCGCGGCACCCACATCACCCTGGCGTCCGAGGACCTCGAGATGGGGGGCGGCGCCTGCATCATCCCGGCGGCGGAGCGGCGAACGATCTTCACCCTGCCCTGGTACGGGCGCACCCTCGTCGGGACCACGGACAACGACTACGACGGCGACATCGACGCCGTGCCCCCGAGCCGGGACGACGTCGAGTACCTGCTGGACGCGGTCAACTCCTACTTCGAGCTCGATCTCGGCGTCGGCGACGTCACGGGCGCCTACGCCGGGGTTCGCCCCCTGATCGCCACCGGCGATCCGAAGAAGTCGGTCGACATCTCGCGCAAGGCCGAGCTCTATGAGACCTCCTCGGGGATGCTGACGATCACCGGCGGCAAGCTCACCACCTGGCGGCGGATGGCCGCCGAGGTGGTCGACAGGATCGTCGAGCGCGAAGGCCGCGAGGCGCCCTGTCGCACCGACGACATCCCCCTCGGGATGAGCGCCCGCGACGGCGACCTCGAGGCCTCCCTCGACCTCCCCGACGGCGCCCGCGACCAGCTCGCCTTCCGCTACGGGCACGCGGCCCGCCGGATCCTCGATCTGTGCGAGGAGCGCCCCGAGCTCGCCGCCCCGATCGTTCCCGGCCATCCCGACCTCCTCGCCGAGGCGGTGATCGCCGCCCGCGCCGAGCAGGCCCGCTCGGTTGCCGACGTGCTCCTTCGGCGTACCCGGCTGGGGCTGCTCGCCGCGCGGGAGCTCCGGGACAAGGAGGTGGTCCGCCCGGTGGCCAAGGCGATGGCGGGCGAGCTCGGCTGGGGGAGACGCCGGGTCCGCGCCGAGCTCGCCCGGTGGGTGGAGACGGCCGCCCGGGAGGGACTGGACCCCGCGGCGGCGCCGGCCTGAGGCTCTCGGGTGCGGATCCCGCACCTCCACCGCGGGTCCCCGCCGACGGCCGGCGGCAAGCCGAGGGGTTCCGGCGCGCCCGGCTATCCTGCCGCCGCGATGCCAGCCGAGAGCCTGAACGACCTTCACCTCGCCGACCTCCACGCCCGGGCGCGGGAGCTCGGGATCCGCCGCTACCGGATGCTCGCCCGGGACGAGCTGATCGACGCGATCGAGGACGCGCCCGCCGAGGCGGAGCTGGAGGAGAGGGCGGTCGAGATCGAGGAGTACGAAGCGGAGCCCGAGGCGGAGGGGGGAGAGGCGAGGGAACCCCAGCCCGAGGCCGAGGGCGAGGCGGAGGTCGAGGTGGAGGAGGGGCCCGAGCCCGAGATCGAGATGGAGACCGAGGAGGTCACCGGGATCCTCGACCGGATGCCGCAGGGCTACGGGTTTCTCCGCCTCGGGGGCGTGCAGGCCACCGAGGGTGACGTCTACGTGTCGGCCTCCCAGATCAAACGCTGCGAGCTTCGCCCCGGCGATGAGGTCGGCGGGCCGGCCCGGGCCCCGCGCCGCGGGGAGCGCCACCGGGCGCTGATCCGGGTCGCCTCCGTCAACGGACGGGATCCAGAGGGGGAGCGGGTCGAGTTCGAGGACCTCACCCCGGTTGCCCCCCACCGGCGGATTCCCCTCCAGGGGACCGGCCAGGATCCGCTCGTGCGCGCGGTCGATCTGCTCGGGCCCCTCGCCCTCGGCCAGCGGGTGCTGATCCTCGCCGAGCCGCGCTCGGGCCGCACCACCCTGCTGCGGGCGATCGGGCGGGCGCTGACCGGCGCCGGCGCGCGGGTGGTTGTGCTTCTAGCCGACGAACGCCCCGAGGAGGTGACCGAGTGGGAGCGGGCCCTGCCGGAGGCCGAGATCGCCGCTGCCGCCGCGGACCAGGAGCCGCGTGAGCAGGTTCGCGCCGCCGAGCTCGCCTTCGGCCGCGCCCGGAGGCGGGCCGAGGCCGGGGAGGACGTCGCCCTCCTGATCGACTCGCTCTCGCGTCTTGCCCTCGGCTACCGCGACCCTGCCCGCGTGAAGCGGCTGTTCGGCGCCGGCCGCCAGCTCGGCGAGGAGGGGGCCGGCTCGCTCACCGTGGTCGCCACCGTGCTGGACACCGACGAGTCCGTAGAGCGGGTGCGATTGGCCCTGGAGACGACCGAGAACCTGATCCTTCGCCTCGACGCGGACCTGGCGGCTATCGGCGTCGTCCCGGCCCTGGTCCCCTCCGACTGCCGCGCCTCCGGGGAGGAGGCGGTTCGGAGCCCGGAGGAGATGGAGAAGATCCGGGCGCTGCGGGCCGAGCTCGCCCGGATGGGGCCCGAGCAGGCGGCCCGGGCGCTCGCCGACCAGATCGCCCACACCGCGAGCAACGAGGAGCTCCTCGCCCGGCTCTGAGCCAGGCTGGGCGGCGGCCTGGGCTAGGTGCGGCCGACGCGGCGGTAGGCGGAGCCCGCCCACGAAGGCTCGGCCGAGAGCTCGATCAGCTCGGAGTCGCGCTCGGGCTGGACGTAGCCGAAGGTCTGGGTCGACTCGTCGAAGACGACGTCCAGCTCCCCCTCCTTCACCCGCTGATCGAGCCAGGCGCCCCTGAAGACGAGCCGCCGCAGCCAGTGGACGAGGCTCTTGTTCGAGGGGCCGACCAGCTCCTCCCAGTTCTCGTTCACGTGAACGCCGAGGGGCGAAGCGGGCTCGCGGATCTCGCCGTTCACCGCCAGCTCGAGCAGGTCCTCGAGCTCATCGCGGTCGAGGCCTTGGTCGACGAACCGGAGCTTCACCGCCGCCTGCTCGACCCGCTGGGCGAAGTCGCGCTCGTTGAAGGAGAAGCGGAGCTCCCCGTACTCGAGCACGTAGTCCGAGCCCGATTCGTAGTTTCCTCTGCGAGCGGTTTCGTCTCTCACGGCGATCCTCTCCGCCCTCCTCCGGCGGGGCGGAGGTGGTGCAGGAATGTTCGCGGATGCGGCCACTCAGCGCCACCCCCGATCGGCGATTGAACGTCCCTTTGCACTGGAAGGGATCCGAGCGCCGGTGGCGACCGCTCCGCCGGCGTCTCCGAGCCGCCGATTCAGAATGTCCCCGATGGGGAGCGACGGATCGCAAATCGAGATCGGCGAGCTCGGCGCCGACGACGCGTCGGCCGCCGCCCGGCTGCTGGACCAGCTCGGCTACCCGGAGGCGGAGGCCCGGGTCGCCGAGCGGCTCGCCGCCTGGGCCGAGGATCGCCGCGGGACCGTCCTCGGGGCCGAGCTCGACGGCGACCTGGTCGGCCTCGTCGCCGTTTACGCCTTCCCCCTGTTCGAGCGAGGCGGCCGTCGGGGCAGGATCGTGGCGATCGTGGTCGACGAGGGTCGCCGCCAGCTCGGGATCGGGCGGGCGCTCCTGCGGGCGGCGGAGCAGTTCGCCGCCGGCTTAGGTTGCGGCGAGATCGAGGTGACCAGCGCCCGCCGCCGGGAAGCCGCCCGCGCCTTCTATCCGAGACTCGGCTACGAGGAGGTCTCGGGAACCTCCGCCCGCTTCCTGCGGCGGATCGAGGGATAGGCAGGGTCGGTCGCCGCTTAGGCCAATGTGTGCCCGGGGCGGTTCAGGGGCCTCGAGACCATGGTGGTCCTCGGGGTGCGCGTGCCGACGGCGACCGGTCGCCGCGCCAGGCTGCTCGGCCTCGCCCTCCTCGACCGCGACGAGGCGGGGCCGGGGTTGCTGATCCCGAGGTGCCGGAGCGTCCACACCTTCGGGATGCGCTTCGCGCTCGACCTCGTCTTCCTCGACGCGGCGGGGACGGTGGTGGACCTCCGGCTCGCGGTGCGGCCCGCTCGGATCGCCCGCCGCCGCGATGCCGCCACGGTGCTCGAGTTACCGAGCCCGTAGCTTCGCTCCGCGATTGGCCCCTGAGCGCGATGGCCCGCGAGCCGCGGTCCGATAATCTTTGACTTGGTCAAAGGATCTTCCCGAGGATGGCAACGGCCACGAACACCGTCGAGCAAAGGCCGGACGATCGGGTGTCGGCGGTCCGCGCCTTCAACCGCTTCTACACGAAGCGGATCGGCCTCCTCGGCGACGGGTATCTGAGGACCAGGTTCTCGCTGGCCGAGGCGCGGATCATCTACGAGCTCGCCCAGGCCGCCTCGCACGAGGTGGTCGAGCTCCGCCGCAGACTCGAGCTCGACCCCGGCTACCTGAGCCGGATCCTCGCCCGGTTCGAGCGGCGCGGTCTGGTCAGCCGCTCCCGCCTCGCCGCGGACCGAAGGCGACAGGTCGTCCGGCTCACCGGCCGGGGGCGGGCGGCGTTTCGAACGCTCGACCGCCGCTCCTCCGAGGAGCTCAGGGAGGCGCTCGCCGGGCGATCGGAGCGCGACCAGGGTCGGCTGCTGGCGGCGATGGCGGCGATCGAGGCGATCCTCGGCGAGGGCGAGCGGGAGGACGGGGCTGAGCTGGTCATCCGCGCGCCGGAGCCCGGCGACCACGGCTGGGTGATCGAGCGCCACGGCGCCCTCTACGCCGAGGAGCACGGGTGGGGCCCTGCCTTCGAGGGCCTGGTCGCCGCGGTGGTGGCGGGGTTCGCCTCCGAGCACGACCCCGACCGCGAGGGCGCCTGGATCGCCGAGCTCGACGGCGAGCGCGTCGGCTCGGTCTACTGCACCCGGAGGTCCGAGGAGGTCGCCCAGCTCCGCCTCCTGCTGGTGGAGCCCTGGGCTCGCGGCCGCGGGATCGGGAGCCGGCTGGTCGACGACTGCATCGAGTTCGCCCGGGCGGCCGGCTACGAGCGGATGATGCTGTGGACCAACAGCTCCCTGACGAGCGCTCGGAGGATCTACGAGGCGGCCGGCTTCCGGCTCACTTCGGAGGAGCCCCACGGAGCCTTCGACCCCGGTACCGTCGGCCAGTACTTCTGGCTCGAGCTGTAGGGACTTTCGCGGCGGCCGGGCTGCGCCGTCGGCCGCGTGGATCAGCCCCCCGGTCCGTCCTCGGCCGGCGGCGCCAGCCGCTCCGCCAGGTACCTGAGCGAGAGCGGGTAGCGGTACTCGATCGAGCCGTGACCGGCGTCGAAGATCTCGAAGAAGACATCGGTCACCCCGACCTCGGCGAGGGCGCGTCGGAACGCCTCGGCGCCGAGGTCGAGAAAGTACTCGTCGCGCTTGCCCGCGTCGATGTAGATCGCCCGCATCCCGCGGAGGGCCTCGGCGTGGCCGGGAACCATCCGCACCGGGTCCCACCGAAGCCAGCGCTCCCAGACCTCGGGGATCAGCCGGCCGGTGCCGGGGTCGAACGGGAGCCGCACGGTGCCGTCCTCCTCGGCCGAATAGCACGCCGCCATGCACCAGTCGTTGACGAGGAACATGTCGCTCTTCTTCGACAGCGCGGGTCGGCTGCGGAAGTCCACCCAGAAGCGCTCGAGGGAGCCCTCGTAGTCATCGCGCAGGGCGCGGGCCGATTCGCGGAACTCGGGCAGGTAGCAGGCCTCGAACAGGGCGTCGCCCGCGTGGGTCGCCAGCCCCCCGAACAGATCGGGCCGCAGCATCGGGGTCACCATCGCCCCGTAGCCGCCGCTCGACTTGCCCGCGATCCCGCGGTGCTCCGGCGCCGCCAGGGTGCGGAAGCGCTCGTCCACGAACGGGACGACCTCGTCACAGAGGTAGGTGTGGTAGCGGCCGGTCGCCGGCGAGTCGAGGAACTGGCTGCCGCCGAGCGAGGTCCAGCAATCGACCCACACCACCAGGCACGGCGGCGCCTCGGCGGAGGCGAGGAGCTCGTCGGCGAGCTCGGGGAAGTTCCGCCGCCACGGCGAGCGGTTGCGCCACATGTCGAGCTGGCCGGTGAGGCCCTGGATCACGTAGACGGACGGGTAGCGACGGTCGGGCTCGTCCTCGTAGCCCGGTGGGAGGTAGACCCAGAGCGGGCGCTCGTGCGGATCGCCGAGCGGGTTGTCGCGCAGCACCTCGCTCTCGAGGACGAGCTCCACGAAGCGGCCGGCCGGCTCCTCGCCCCACGGGCGCATGGCGCTGACTCTACCTGCGGCTAACCGGCCGCCTCACCTCAGAGCAGCAGCCATCCGAGCAGGAGCCCGATCGCGAGGAATACGAGCGCGTAGACAGCGGCGGTGAGCGCCAGCGTGCGCGGGTTCTGCAGCCGCCCCGCGACCACCCGGGCGATCAGCGCACCCGCCTGAAGGCTTGTCCCCTCGTCCCCGCCCGGCCTCGGTGGGAGGGGACCCGGGGCCGTCGCCCTCGCCCTTCGCTCGGCGCCGGCGGGGGCCTCGGGGGCGGTCGGGGCGGTCGGCGGGGCCCCGCCGCCGTCCGGCCCCGCGGCCTCCGCTCCTGGGGAGACCATCGTCGCCAGGTTCTCGGCGAACTCCGACACCAGCTGGGCCGACACGTCGCGGATCACTCCCTGTCCCATCGCCGCCGCCCGGCCGCTCAGCTTGACGTCGGTGTGCATCTTGCAGACGGTGATCTCGCCCTCCTGGGAGAGGCTCATCTCGATCTCGGCGGCCGCGGTGCCCTGGCCCCGCGCCTCCTTGGCGTTGGCCTTCATCACCGCTCGGCGCCGCTGGGGGTCCTGCTCGACGATCTCGACGTTGCCCCGGTACTGCATCGACATCGGCCCCAGCTTCACCCGAACCGCGACCTTGTAGGAATCCTCGCCCGTGCGCTCGAGCACCTGCGCCCCGGGCATGCACGGGGCCACGCGCTCGACGTCGAGCAGAGTCCCCCAGACCTGGTCGATCGGCGCCTCGAGCCGGAAGGAGTTGTCAAACAGCATCGTGCACCCTCGACGCCCCGATCACGTCGGCGACCGCCTCCAGCGCCGAAACGCTGTGACCGCTCAGAAGCGCGTCGCAGTAGGGAAGCGCCGCCGCCATCCCCCCCGCGAGGGGGGCGAACCGCGGGCTCGCCTTCCGGGGATTGACCCAGATGATCCGGTGGGCGAGCCGGCTCAGCCTCGCCATCTCCTCCCCGACCCGTTCGGGGTCGTCGCGCTCCCAGCCGTCGGAGAGGATCACGACGACCGCGCCGCGCGCCATTCCCCGGCGACCGTACGCGCTGTTGAAGCGGTGGAGCGCGTCGCCGATCCGGGTCCCGCTCGACCAGTCGGACGCGGCTGCGGCGGCACGCTCGATCGCGAGCTGCGGCTGGTGGCCCGACAGTGCGCGGGTCAGGCGCGTCAGCCGCGTTGCGAACACGAACGCCTCGGCGTCAGCGGCGCCGACCGCTCCGTGCAGGAACTGGAGGAACGCCCGGGAGTAGGGCTCCATCGAGCCCGAGATGTCGCAGATGACGACCAGGCGACGGGGCCGAAGGCGGCGCTGCCTGCGAGCGAGGTGGATCGGGTCGCCGGCGGTCCGGCGGCTTCTGCGCAGGGTCGTCCGCAGATCGAGCCGCTCCCCACGGCGGGAGCGCCGGGCCCGGCGCGCCCGCCGTAGGGGGGGCGCGAGTGCGAGGCGCCGCATCAGCCGCGCGAGGGCGATGAGCTCGTCGTCGTCGAGCCCGGCGAAGTCGCGCTCGCGGAGTCGCTCCTCGCCGCTGGCCGCGGCGAGCATCGCCTCGCGCGACTCGCGGTCCCGCCTGCGATCCGGGCCGGTATCCCCGACCCCGGGGAAGGGGGCGGGGCTCGCGCCCGGCGCCGACACCGGCTTGCTCCCAGGCGCGGGTGGCCGGTCCCCTCGCTCGATTCCCTCCGACGTGGGCGGCGCGTTCGGGTCCCCTCGGGTCCCGGGGACGTCGGTGACCCCGTCGACGATCGCGGCGAAGACGCGGTCGAAGCTCGGGATCTCCTCGTGCGCGGAGACGAAGACGACGCGCGCCGTCCAGTACAGCTCCCCGCGAGTGGCGGGCGGGGAGAGGGCGAGCGCTTGGGCGAAGCGCGCCGAGCGCTCGGGCGTGACCGAGATGCCGGCGGCTCGCAGGGCGCGGCCGAAGCCGGCGGCGACGGCCGGGAGGTCGAGGACGTCATCCATCGGCGACCTCGATCAGCCGTTCGATGCCCCGATCGCGGGCGGCGTCCTGGTCCTCGCGATACTTGAGGACCGATCCGAGCGTCCGCTCCGCCGCCGCCGCGTCGAGTCGATCGACCCCGATCAGCTCGAGCGCCGCGACCCAGTCGATCGCCACGGCGATCCCCGGCGGCTTCTGGAGGTCGCTGACGCGCAGGCGTCGCACCGCCCCGGCGACATCGCGCGCGAGTGCCGACGACGTGCCCGGGACCCGCCGGCGAACGATATCCACCTCCCGATCCGCGGTCGGATAGTCGATCCAGTGGTAAAGGCAACGGCGCTTGAGGGCGTCGTGGACATCGCGCGTCCGGTTCGAGGTCAGGATCACGACCGGCGGGTGGGTGGCGCGCACGGTGCCGAGCTCGGGGACGGTCACGCTCGCCTCGGCCAGCAGCTCGAACAGGAAGGCCTCGAAATCGTCGTCCGCGCGGTCCAGCTCGTCCACCAGGAGGACGGCGGGGAGCGGCCCGGGGTGCTCGATCGCCTGCAACAGGGGCCGTCCGATCAGGTACTCGCGGTCAAACAGCTCGTCCTCCGCCAAGTCCGCGCCCGTCGCCTCCGCGATCCGGATCCGCAGCAGCTGACGGGGGTAGTTCCACTCGTACAGCGCCTCCGCGGCGTCGATGCCCTCGTAGCACTGGAGGCGGATCAGCCGGGTGTCGAGCGCCGCCGCCAGGGCCTTCGCCGCCTCCGTCTTTCCGACTCCCGGCTCGCCCTCGAGCAGGAGCGGCTGCGGCAGCCGCAGCGAGAAGAACATGGCCGTCGCCAGGGCAGCGTCCGGGATGTAGTCGACCGCGTCGAGCTTCGCGGCCAGGGTCTCGACATCGGGGACGGCCGCCCGCACCGCGGCCTCCGCGCCCGGATGCGCGGCACCGGTCACCTCGACGAACCCGCCGTGGACAGGACCGCCTCGTAGTCCTCCCAGGTGTCGACGTCGGGTGGGATCGGACCCGGGACCGCGACCTCGGCCACCTCCCCGGCACGGCGCTCGAGCAGCTTCCAGACGGCCTTGTCTCCGTGCATCGCCTCGAGCTCGCCGAAGACGGTGCGATCGAAGGCAAACGGGTGACCGCGCCCGTCCTCGTAGCGGCATACCGCCAGGGGTGCCCCGTCGCGGCCGGCGAGCAGCGCCCGCACGGTCTCGGCGCTGACCCCCGGCTGGTCGCCGAGCATGAGGACGAGCACGCGACAGCGGGCGTCCACCGCCCCCACCCCCGCCCCGATCGAGGAGGCGCAGCCCTGCCCGTAGCCACGGTTCTCGACCACGTCGACCCCCGAGACGTCCACCGCCTCGCGCACCTCCTCCGCGTTGCCGCCCAACACCACCACCACCTGAGCGAACTGGCAGGCGCGCGCGGTGGCGAGCGTGTGGTCGAGGAGCGTCCGGCCACCGTAGGGGAGCAGCTGCTTCGGCCGGCCGAGCCGCCGGGAGCCCCCGGCCGCGAGCACGAGCCCGGCTACGAATGGCTCAGCTGGCCTCGGCATAGCGAGCGGCGTCGGCGGCGAACACGTCCCGGCAGCCCTCGCTGCAGAAGTAGAACCGCTGGCTGCCGAAGTCGAGATGCACCGAGGCATCGCTGATCGCAACCTCCATGCCGCACACCGGGTCGACCGTCACCTTCGGGCTGGAATCGCCGGGAGCCTCCGGTCGCGCGCCGACCGGCCGCTCCCCCCGGCGACCGGCGCTCTCCCCTCGCGAGGCGACGATCTCGGCGAGGATCGCGAGGGCGATCTCCGCCGGCGTGCGAGCGCCGAGCTTCAATCCGGCCGGGGTCCGCAACTGCTCGCGCAGAGCGTCGGGCACGTCCAGGGCGGCTCTCACCGCCTCACCCCGGACACTGCTGGCGACGAGCCCCACGTACGGGACGCCCGCCCGAAGCGAGCTCGCCAGCGGGCGCTCCTCGTCGCGCCCGTGGGAGGCGACGACGACGGCCAGATCGTCCGCGGTCGGCTCCCAGCCCGCGGATGCCCCCTGAACGACCTCGTAGTCCAAGCGCCCGCCGAGCTCGGCGAGCGCATGCCCGATCGGCGTGTCGCCGACGACGATGAGCCGCGGAGGCGGCTGCCTTGGCTCGAGGAAGATCTCGAGCGCTCCGCCGCTCAGGCACGGATTCTGCACCGTGACCCTGCCCTCGTCGATCGCGGTGCCGCCCTCGGGCTCGCCGTTCGGGGGCAGGATCCGCAGGAGGACTGCCTCACCGGTCTCCAGGGCTCGCAGCGCCTGCAGGCGAACCGAGGCCTCGGCGCAGACCCCGCCGACGAATCCCTCGATCGTGCCGTCGGCGAGAACGATCGCGGTGTCGCCCGGGCGGACGCTGGTCGGCCGCTGGGCCCGCACCACGGTTGCGACGACGAACGATGCCCGCTCGGAGCGAAGCTCCTCGGCCCGCCTGGCGAGCTCGCCGGCGATCATGCCGGTGGTTCGGCGCGGCCGTTCATCGCATCCCAGACCCGCGCCGGGGTGCACGGCATGTCGACGTGGCGCACCCCGTACGGCTCGAGCGCGTCGACGATCGCGTTCACGATCGTCGGCGGGGAGCCGACCGTCGCCGACTCCCCGATCCCCTTGGCGCCGAGGGGGTGATGGGGGGACGGGGTGACCGTGTAGTCGGTCTCCCAGTCGGGCACCTCGAGCGCGGTCGGAATCAGGTAGTCCATGAACGAGCCACCGAGGCAGTTGCCCTCCTCGTCGAACGCGATGATCTGCATCAGGGCCATACCGACCCCCTCGGCGAGGCCACCGTGGACCTGGCCTTCGATGATCATCGGATTGATTCGCGTTCCGCAGTCGTCGACGGCCACGAGGCGCCGCACCTTGACCTTTCCGGTCCCCGGGTCCACGTCGACGACGCAGATGTAGGCGCCGAACGGGAAGGTCAGGTTGGGCGGGTTGTAGACCGTCTCGGCGTCCAGCCCTCCCTCGACGCCCTCGGGGAGCTCCAGCGCTCCGTGGGCCGCGAGGGCGATCTCCTGGATCGTGGCGCCCTTCTCGGGGTCCCCCTTCACGAACCAGCGGCCCTTCTCCCATTCGAGGTCCTCCTGCGATGCCTCGAGCATCGCCGCCGCGACCAGCCGGGCGCGGTCGCGCACCTTGCGGGCGACCACGGCGGTTGCCGCCCCCGACACCGGCGTCGACCGGGAGCCGTAGGTGCCGAGCCCGAACGGGGTCCGGTCGGTGTCGCCGTGCACCACATCGACGTCCTCGGGCGGGATCCCGAGCTCCTCGGCCACGATCTGGGCGAAGGTCGTCTCGTGGCCCTGGCCCTGGCTCTGGCAGCTGACCCCGAGCACCGCCTTTCCGGTGGGATGGACGCGCAGCTCGGCGCCGTCCGCCATCCCGAGCCCGGCGATGTCCATGTGCTTGCGCGGGCCGGCCCCGACGCACTCGGTGAAGAACCCCACGCCGATCCCCATCAGCTCGCCGCGCTCGCGCTTCTCCGCCTGCTCCCGGCGCAGCTCCTCGTAGCCGATGATGTCCATCGCTTTGCGCAGCGCGGTCGGGTAGTCGCCCGAGTCATACACCCAGCCCGTCTTGCACTCGTACGGGAACTGCTCCGGCCGGATCAGGTTCTTGAGCCTGAGCTCCGCCGGGTCGACCCCGAGCTCGTCGGCGAGCACATCGACCATCCGCTCGACGAGGTAGACGGCCTCGGTGACCCGGAACGAGCAGGCGTAGGCGACGCCGCCCGGCGCCTTGTTCGTGTAGACGCCGGTCACCTTGCAGTGGGCCGCCTCGAGATCGTAGGAGCCGGTGAACACGTGGAAGAACCCGGCCGGGGTCTTGCTCGGCTGCGCGGTCGAGTTGAAGGCGCCGTGGTCGGCGATGACGTCGACCCTGACCCCGAGGATCTTGCCGTCCTTGGTGGCGGCGATCTCCCCGTGCATGATGTAGTCGCGGGCGAACGCGGTGCTGGTCAGGTTCTCGGATCGATCCTCCACCCACTTGACCGGCTTCCCGGTGACGATCGAGCCGACGACCGCGCACACGTAACCCGGGTAGATCCCGACCTTGTTCCCGAACCCCCCGCCGATGTCGGGCGAGATCACCTGGATCTTGTGCTCGGGCAACCCGGCGACCATCGCGTACAGGGTCCGGTGGGCGTGCGGAGCCTGGGTCGTCTCCCAGAGGGTGAGCTTGCCGGTGACCGCGTCGTAGTCGGCGACGGCGCCGCAGGTCTCCATCGGCGCCGGATGGCTGCGGGGATAGATCATGTCCTGGGAGACGACCACGTCGGCCTTCGCGAATACCGCGTCGGCCTCCTCCCGGTCGCCCGACTCCCAGTCGAAGATGTGGTTGTCGGTGCGGCCCTCGAGATCGTCTCGAATCACCGGGGCGTCCGCGTCCAGCGCCTTTCGGGCGTTGACGACCGGCGGCAGGGGGTCGTACTCGACGTCGATCAGCTCGAGCGCGTCCCGGGCGGCATAGCGATCGTCCGCGATCGCGAACGCGACCTCCTGGCCCTGGAAGCGGACCTTGTCCGTCGCCAGCACCGCCTGCACGTCCGCGGATAGGGTCGGCATCCAGGCCAGGTTCTGGGCCTCGAGGTCCTTGCCGGTGATCACCGCGTGGACCTTCGGGTGCTGCAAGGCGGCAGACGTGTCGATCGAGACGATCCGGGCGTGGGCGAGCGGGCTGCGCAGGATCGCCCCGTGGAGCATCCCGGGCAACTGGATGTCGTCGACGTAGTGCCCCTGACCGCGGATGAAGCGAGGATCCTCCTTCCGCTGCAAGCGGCCGAAGCCGATCGGGCGTTCCTCTGCGGCGGTGGCCATGGCTAGCTCGCAACCTCCTGGTTCGAATGCTCGGCTGCCCAGCGGATCGCGCGCACGATCGTCGCGTAGCCGGTGCAACGACAGATCTGACCGGAGATCGCCTCGCGGATCTCCTCCTCCGAGGGGTCTGGATTCCGGTCCAGCAGCGCCCGCGCGGTCAGCATCATCCCAGGCGTGCAGAAGCCGCATTGGAGGCCGTGCTCCTCCATGAAGCCCTGCTGGACCGGGTCCAGCTCGCCGTCGTGCTCGAGGCCCTCGACGGTGCGAACCTGATGGCCGCTCGCGCTCGCGGCCAGCACCGTGCACGACTTGACGGGCTCGCCGTCCAGCAGCAGGACGCAGGTCCCGCAGTTGGACGTATCGCAGCCCCAGTGAGTGCCGGTCAGCCCGAGCTCGTCCCGGATGAAATGCACGAGCAGCATCCGCGGCTCGACCTCGCGCGTGACCTCCTCGCCGTTGACGCTCATCGTCACCTGCATCAGCTCTCCTCCTCGAGTGCGCGGGCGGCGGCGCGCCGCAGTGCCCGCAGGGTGAGCTCGCCGGCCAGATGCCGCTTGTACTCGACCGATCCACGCTGATCCGCAGCCGGGGAGCAGTCCTCCGCCGCGAATCCCGCGGCCGTAGAGAAGACCTCGTCGGAGGGGCTCCGGCCGGTCAGCTCCCGCTCGGCCCGGACCGACCTAACCCCTCCGCCGACCGCCGTCAGGGAGATCCCCGCCCTGGCGATCGTGTCGCCATCGAGCGAGAGGGCGGCGCCCGCGGCGGCGACCGCCCAATCGCCGACCCGGCGCTCGACCTTCTCGTAGGCGCTGCCGGCGCCGTCCTCGAGCGGGACCCGGATCTCGATCAGGATCTCCGCGGGGTCGAGGGCGGTCTCGTAGGGACCGCGATGGAATTCATCCATCGTCAGAGTGCGCTCACCGTCGGGGCCCCGAACGACCGCCTCGGCGCCGACGGCGGCGCAGACAGCCGAGAGGTCCTCGGCGGGGTCGGCCTGGCAGAGAGCACCGCCGATCGTGCCGCGGTTGCGTACGACCGGGTCCGCGATCACCTGCTCGGCGTCGCGGAAGATCGGCAGGCGCGCCGCCAGGAGATCGGATTCGAGGATCTCACGATGGCGCGTCATCGCCCCGATCCGCACCTCGCCGTCGGCCTCGTCGATGTACCCGAGTTCACCGGCGAGGTCGTCGATGTCGATCAGGTACTCGGGCGCGGCCAGGCGAAGCTTCATCATCGGCAGCAAGGAGTGTCCACCGGCCAGGATGCGGGCCTCGGGTCCCAGCCGCTGGAGAAGCTCCAGGGCATGGTCGACGCTCGTGGCACGCTCATACTCGAACGATGCGGGAACTTGCACGCCTGCTCTCCTTTCCCCCCGGGCGCCACGTCGCCCGATGGATGGTGGTGCTCCGTGGGGGAAGCTTCCCGCGCTGATATGGTCGTGTCAAGGCGCATTAAGCGATCACTAAGGAAGTACGCCGCTGACCCTCTCTCAGCTTCAGTCCTTCGTCACCGTCGCGCGGCTGGGATCGGTCAAGGGCGCCGCCCGGGCCCTCGGGGTCAGCGAGCCTGCGATCTCGCTCGCGGTCGCGGCGCTCCGTCGGGAGGTCGGTGACCGGCTCTACTTCCGCAGCGGGCAGGGAATCGCCCTCACCTCCGGCGGTCGCCGCCTGGCGGTGATCGCCGGCGAGATCCTGGGGCTCGCCGATCAGGCGCAGCGGACAATCGGCGGATCGAGCGACGAGGTCGGGGTGCTCCGAGTGGTAGCCACGAGCGCGGTCGCCGAGCACGGGGGCGAGGCGCTGATCAACGCGTTCGCGGCCCGGACGTCGAACCTCGAGGTCACCCTCGAGGAGGAACCCGGCGCCGACTTCGCCGAGATCCTCGACCAGCGACGGGCCGATATCGCGCTCGGGCCACGTCCCGGCCAGGCGGCCCTGTCCTCGATCCGGTCGGTCCCGTGCCTGCGCTGCCGGGTGGCGATCGTCGCCGCGCCCGGGCACCCGCTCGCGCGGCGCCGGGGGATTCCGGCCTCCACTCTGTCGGGCGAGCGCTGGCTCGTCGGGCCCACGGGGATCGACACGGCGACCGCGCCGGGTCGCTATCTCGAGCGCCTCGCCCTGGCCTCGGCCGACGCCGTCCGAGCCTACGCCAGCGAGAGCGCCGCCCTGGCCGCCGCCGCCGGGGGCGAGGGGATCATGCTCGCGGTCGGCCACGCAGTTCGGGGGCAGATCCGAGCGCGAACGCTGGTAGTGCTCGACGTGCGAGAGCCGCCGCCGATCGACCTCTGGCACGCGAGCACGCTCCCACCCGATCGCTGCTTCCCCGCGGCGCTCGCGCTCCAGCGCTTCGCGACCACACCGGAGGGGATGCAGGCGATGTTCGGCGCCCGTAGCTGGGTGCCCGCCGCGCGCTTCCGTCCCCCGATTCACGTCACCCGGTGGCGGTCGGTCGCCGACGAGGCCGACAGCGTCGGAGGCCCGGCCGCCGCGGCGGCCCGCCGCCCCGTGCACGCCGCGCCGGCGAACGCCGAACTGGCCGGCGCCGGGCTTCGGACGGCTGAGGGGTGAGCGCGCTCCCGCCGGCCGAGAGGACCGCGAGCGAGTGGCTACGCGCCGGTCGCAGGGTCGTCGTCGCGACGCTGGTCGAGCGGATCGGCTCGGCGCCCCTCGACCCCGGCGCCCAGATGCTGGTCGACGACCGGGGCCGGATCGAGGGCTCCGTCACCGGCGGCTGCGTCGAGGCGGCGCTGTTCGAGGAGGCCCAGCGAACCCTCCGCGGCGCCCCCCCACGGGTCGTCACCTACGGCGTCTCCGACGAGGAGGCGGCGGACGTCGGGCTGATGTGCGGGGGGACGGTCCGGGTGTTCGTGCACGAGCCCGCCGAGGACGCCCGCGAGCCGCTCGAGCGGGCGGCGGCGGCGATCGCGGAGGGCACCCCGGTTGCGGTGGCGACCCTGCTCGGCGGCGACCGGGCCGGGGCGAAGATGACCGTCCTCGAGGACGGCGTGGTGGGCAGCCTCGGCGTCACCGAGCTGCTCGATCACTCGGTGGGGCGAGAGGCGCGGGGATTTCTGGATGAGGGGTTGTCGCGACTCCGCCGCTACGGCGCCGGGGGAGAGGTGATGGGATCCGAGATCGCCGTCTACATCCAGGCGTTCTCCACTCCCCCCGAGATGATCATCTTCGGCGCGATCGATTTCTCCGCCGAGATGGCGAAGGTGGCCGGCGAGATCGGCTTCCGGGTGACGATCTGCGACGCCCGCGCGCCCTTCGTCGCGAGCTCCCGGTTCTCGCAGGCCGCCGAGGTGGCGGTGGACTGGCCCGATCGGTTCATGGCCGGCCGGACGCTGGGCCCTCGAGACGTGGTGCTCGTCTTCACCCACGACCCGAAGTTCGACGAGCCGGCCCTGATCTCGGCGCTCGAGAGCGGTGCCGGCTACGTCGGAGCCCTGGGCAGCCGGCGGACGCACGCGCGGCGGGTGGAGCGCCTGCGCGCCAAGGGGCTCGGCGAGGACGCGATCGCGCGGATCCACGCTCCCTGCGGACTCGATATCGGTGCCAGGACCCCCGCCGAGACCGTGCTCTCGATCCTGGCGGAGGCGATCAACGTGCGCACCGGCCGCAGTGGCCGGAGTCTGCGGGAGACGAGCGGGCCGATCCACGCCGAGCCCGTGGGGTAACTCCCCGCATCACCGGCCTGCGCGAACTTCGGGCCCCGGTGGCGTCGACTAGCTCCTCTACTCAATTTGGATCAGTTCGCGCGCCGGGTCGTAACCAGTTTCACTGAGGACTAGTCCCTGCGTCTGAATCTTATTTAGATCCAACGATCCATTGCCCGCCGCTGGCCGGCGCTCAGAGAATTGACCGAGTCGATCTTGTTGGCAGAGGGGAGGGCACGCCGCTGGCGTCGCTCCTCGTGAGGACGCACGGAGGTTCAGATGTCAGATCGAATTCTCGGCCTATTCGGGGGAAGGCACAGGCGGCGCGCCTTGGTGTTGCTGGCCGCGGTCGCTGCGCTTGGGGGTCTGATCGTCTCCCAGGCCCTGGCGGTCCACGACCAGACGTTCCAGCTCGACGGCGATGTAAGCGCGAGCACGACCACCAGCGTCGGCGGCAACACCCAGACCGTCGACTGGGACAGCATCTTCACCGCGAGCGGGACCAACCAGAGCCCGCTCCCAACCGGCTTTTCCGCGGCGAAGTTCCAGAAGGACTTCCTCAACAACGGGACGACATTCCTGACCAGCGACGACACGACGTTCGCGACCGGCAGTAAGGACACGCTGCCGATCTCGAGCGGGTGGGAGTGCAACCACGACGCCAACGTCAACAGCAAGATCGACATCATGAACGCGTACGCCACGGCGTACACGGCTCCGAACGGCGATCAGATCGTTTACTTCGGGCTCGAGCGCAACTCGAACGCCGGCGACGGCAACGTCGCGTTCTGGTTCCTGCAGGACGCCGTCGGCTGCAGCGCGCCGAGCGGCCACCTGCCCTTCACGGGCGACCATCGTGACGGTGACCTGCTGATCGTGTCCGCGTTCACCAACGGCGGCTCGGTCAGCAACGTCGCCGTCTACCGCTGGAACGGTGGCGCGAACGGCTCGCTCGGCACGACCCCGGTCGCGGGCGGCGGTGACTGCAAGACGCAGCTGGGCGGAAACGCGGACGTGGTGTGCGCGACCGTCAACGGGCCGTCCAACGGCAGCGGCGGCACGATCACGACGCCGTGGCTGACGGCGAACAAGCAGGACGGCGTCGGCCACAGCCTCCGGACGTCGGAGTTCTACGAGGGCGGCCTCAACCTGACCAAGAGCAACCTGGGCGGCAAGTGCTTCAACGTCTTCATCGGCGACACGCGCTCGTCGCAGTCGCTGACGGCGACGCTGTTCGACTTCGCGCGCGGCCTCATCGGCGAGTGCACGTCGACGGTGACGACGACTCCGGTCGACGCGGCCGACACGTCGCAGCCGCCCGGGTCGTCCATCCCGGCAGCGCCGGCGGACGCCAGGGTGGACGTCAAGGACAAGACCGTGCTCACGGTCACCGGCGTCTCCTCGTTCACGGGGACGCTTTCGTGGCACATCTGCGGCCCGACCGCCGCGAACAGCACGGCGACATGCGACACCGGTGGCGTCGACCTCGGCTCGCAGAACGTCACCACCTCCGGCACGTACTTCTCGCCGACGGCAACGGTGACGGCGGCCGGACGCTACTGCTTCCGCGCCGATTTCTCGGGCGACTCGTCGATCGGCGTGCCGCCCCAGAGCGACCACAGCTCGGGCGAGTGCTTCACGGTGGCGCCGGTGCAGCCGGCGCTTACGACCCAGGCCGGCGCCGGCCCGGTCGATTTCGGCCAGCCGGTGACGGACACCGCGACGTTGAGCGGCACGGCCAACCAGCCGGGCACCGGCGGGCCCGCTGGAGACGCCGGGTCGATCAACCCGACGACGCTCGGCGGCCCGGCTCAGGGCACGATCACGTTCACGCTGTACAAGGCCGACTGCACGACCGTGGCGACGGGGACGGGCACCAACCCGCAGACGGTGAACGTGACCGGCAACGGCACGTACGGGCCGGTCAGCTTCACGCCGGACGCGCCCGGCACGTACCACTGGGTCGCGACCTACAGCGGCGACCCGCCGAACACGAACGGCACGAGCCACAACACGGCGTGCGACGACAGCAATGAGGACGTCGTCGTGCGGCAGATCAAGACGCAGATCAAGACCAAGCAGAGCTGGATCCCGAACGACACCGCGACGGTGACGGCCGAGATCGGCAACCTCGGGGCGGGCGGCACGGTCGCGTTCAGCCTCTACGACAACGCCACGTGCGATGGCTCCGCGCTGTACTCGGAGACGGTCAACGTCACCGGCGGCGCCCCGTCCGAAACGCTGAGCACATCCAACGCCGGCAGCGGCGCGGGCGGTCTCACGATCACGACGGGCTTCGACGACGCGGCCGGCTCGATCGCCGGGCCGTACTCGTGGAAGGTCGTGTACACCCCGGCCGCCGGCGACACTGCCCATCTGGGCGTTCAGAGCACGTGCGACGCGGAGCACTTCGCCGTCACGTACACGAACGACCCTGGGCCGAACAGCTAGCCGTAGAGGGAGGAGCAAAGACGAGCGAGAGAGGCGGCTGCGGCCGCCTCTCTCGTTTCGTGAGGCCCTCCGTGACGGCATGAGATCGTCCGGACCTGCTCGACCGATTCTTACTTGCTGCTTGGACCGAGAGGTCCCGTCCGGCTTCAGCTCAAGGGTCCTGCGTCGCCTCGGGCTCGACGAGCTCGAGCGCTTGGGGTAGGTTCGCGCGGGAGTGGATATCTAGCTTGCGGTAGGCGTTGCTGAGGTGCATCTCGACCGCCTTGCGGCTGACGAACAGGGTCTCCGCGATCTCGGGGTTCGAGAGCCCCTCTGCGGCGAGGCGGGACACGCGTCGCTCCGAGGGGGTGAGGGCGTCGACCCCCCGCGCCGCCATGCGACGCGGGCGCCCGCCGGCCGCGACCAGCTCCTCATGGGCGCGGTGAGCGGCGATGGTCGCGCCGCCGCGGTGGGCGATGTCGAGCGCGCGGCGCAGGGGCTCGCGGGCCTCGGCGCGGTGGTTGGCGCGGCGGAGCGCCGCCCCCAGGTCGGTGAGGGCG
>JBKPIY010000022.1:0-33367 GCA_046730475.1 Actinomycetota bacterium | reverse complement strand
CGGCAAGGGTTTCCGGGTGGCGGTCGACGAGGAGTCCCTCTCCGAGGCGTTCGAGGGGGCGGCTAGGGAGGGGGAGAAGTTCTTCAGCGACCCGACCGTCTATCTCGAGCGATACCTGGACGACCCGCGCCATGTCGAGGTCCAGGTGCTCGCCGACGCAAAGGGGAACGTGATCCACCTCGGCGAGCGGGACTGCTCGATTCAGCGCCGCCACCAGAAGCTGATCGAGGAGGCGCCGGGACCGAAGGTCGACGCCGAGATGCGCGAGCGGATCGGGAGGATCGCCACCGAGGCCGCGGCCGCGGTCGACTACCGATCGGCGGGAACGGTCGAAGGGCTCCAGCTGGCCGAGGACTACTTCTTCCTGGAGATGAACACCAGGGTCCAGGTCGAGCACTGCGTCACCGAAATGGTCACGGGCATCGACATCGTCCGCGAGCAGGTGAGGGTGGCAGCCGGGGAGCCGCTGTCGATCTCCCAGGAGGAGGTCGAGCTTCGAGGGCACGCGATCGAATGCCGGATCAACGCCGAGGCCGCCCACAAGAACTTCGCGCCCACGCCCGGTCGGATCACCTCCTACCGCGAGCCGGCCGGCCCCGGCGTCCGGGTGGATTCCGGCGTCGAGGCGGGCTCCGAGGTCACCCCGATGTACGACCCTCTGGTCGCCAAGCTGATCGTCTGGGACGTCGACCGCGAGCATGCGACGGCGAGGATGCTTCGCGCCCTCGACGAGTACGAGGTCGGGGGCCTTACCACCCTGATTCCCTTCCACCGCGCGATCCTGGCAACCGAGCAGTGGTCGAACGGCGAGACCGGCCGGGACCTGGTCGGCGACCGCACGTGGCTGAGGGCGCTCGCCGCCGCGGAGACCGCCGAGAGCGTCGGAGCCGCCGACGAGGTCCCGATCGCCCGCGACTTCAAGGTCGAGGTGGGCGGGAAGCTGTTCGACGTCAAAGTGCTTGGCGACCCGGCCCAGGCCGGCGCGAACGCGGGCGGCAGCACCGGGCCTGGGCTGAAGCGTCCACCCAGGCGCAAGCAGCGGGGCGGGGGAGCCGTTACCTCCGTCGCTTCCGAGGACCTGGTCTCGCCGCTGCAGGGAACCGTGCTCAAGGTCGCGGTCTCCCAGGGCGATGAGGTCTCCGAGGGTGATCTGATCTGCGTGATCGAGGCGATGAAGATGGAGAACGAGATCACCGCCCACCGCTCGGGCAGGCTGAGCACACTGGCCGTCTCCGAGGGCGCCTCGGTGTCGTCGGGCGACGTGCTGGCGAAGATCGAGTAGAACGCCACCCCCGCTCTCGTCAGGCGTTGCCGGTGTTGAACCGAACAATGCCTCGACGCCTCCTCCCGACCTGCCTGCTCGTGGCCTCCGGCGTCCTCGGGGTCGGACTGCTCGCCGTCGGCCCGGGGGGCCACGCCGCGGGGGCCCCACCCACCCCGCCGAACGTGATCGTCCTGCTCACGGACGACCAGACGGTCGGCGAGATGGGTGCTGTTCCGAACGTCCGGCGCGAGATCGCCGACGAGGGGGCGACCTTCACCCGCGCCTACGTCTCGTTCCCCCTCTGCTGCCCATCCCGCGCCTCGATCCTGACCGGCCTCTACATGCACAATCACGGCGTCCGGGGGAACGGCGGCATCTACGGCGGCTGGAAACGGTTCGTGCCGGACGAGCCGGTGGCGCTGCCGGTGCGGCTCAAGGACGCCGGCTACCACACCGCCCTGATCGGCAAGTACCTGAACGGTTACAGCGCCGCGGACGGGCTCTACGTTCCCCCCGGCTGGGACGAGTGGTACGGAAGGATCGGGGGGGAGGTCAAGGTCTACTACGACTACAACCTGGTCGAGCAGGGCCCCGCCGGGGTCCCGGCCACGGTCCATTATGGAGCCGACGAGGCCGACTACTCGACCGACGTGTTCGGCGCCAAGGCCCTCGACTTCGTCGAGCGCGCCGGCTCGCTAGGCCAGCCCTTCTACCTCGAGCTGAGCTACAGCGCCCCGCACTACCCCTTCACCCCCGCCGCCCGAGATATCTACCGCAAGCAGTACAGGCCGATTCCCCATCCGCCCGGGTACAACGAGCGGGACGTGTCCGACAAGCCGCGCTGGCTCCGCCGCGACGCCCCCAAGCGGTTCGGCCCCGGTGAGGCGGCCAAGCTCGACGATCAGGAGCGCCGGCGCCGCGAGACCCTGCTCGCGGTCGACGATTCGGTCAACGCCCTGATCCACGCCCTCGACCAAGACGGCCTGCTCGAGAACACCTACCTGATCTTCACGTCCGACAACGGCCTCTTCCGCGGAGAGCACCGGCTGACGGGGGGCAAGTACCTGCCCTACGAGCCGGCCAGCCACGTCCCACTGCTGATCCGCGGGCCCGGGATCGCCCCAGGCACGGTCAGCGACGAGCTGGTGGACAACGTCGACATCGCCGAGACGATCCTCCAGGTTGCAGGGATCGACGACCCCTCGCTCGACGGCCGCTCGCTGTTGCCCTACGCCGAGGACCCCACCCTGCGGACCACCAGGCCGATCCTGCTCGAGGGCGACACCGGGCCCGGCAGGGGCAACGGCGGAGACGAGGGCGAGCCCTCCGCGGCCAGGAAGGCGACCTCGAAGACGGGGCTGGCGCGCCTATCGGGGGTCAAGAACCTCGACATGGAGAAGGGCCGGGCGAGGCCGCTCGCGACCGGCGACCGGGCTCCCCCCTACCGGGCGATCCGCACCGATCGCTACCAGTACGTCCTCTACGGGACCGGGGACAGCGAGCTCTACGACATGGATCGCGATCCCGCCCAACTCCGCTCGCTCGACCGGGACCCCCGCTACGCGCCGGTGCGAGAGTGGCTCTTCGCCCACCTCCTCGACCTGATCCGCTGCCGGGGCGAGGCCTGCCGGGCGGAGATCGGCGATCCGCCCGCGCCGCTCCCGCGGCGCGCCGATCGCCGCCGTTAGCCCAGAGGCGGCGGCGGCTTCGGGATCTGCCTGCGGCAGCTCTCTCTCGAGCAGCCGTCGAACACCTTCAGCCACCTGATCATGAAGGCGCGGACGCGGGCGTAGCGATGGGAGGCGAAGACGTTGTTGAGCTCGTTCGGGTCCCGCTTCAGGTCGTAGAGCTCGCGGTCGCCCGTGGTGTAGCGGACGACCTTGTAGTGCCCCGCCACCAGCGCCTGGTAGTTCGGCGCCTCGGTGCGGCTGTTTCCCTTCTGGAACTTCGTCTTCTTCGGGTTCGGGTCGCGGAACGACTCGATCACGAGCGGGCGGCGTGTGCGCTTCCTCGGGTTATCGGCGAACGGAAGCAGCGAGCGGCCGTCCAGGTCCTCGCTCACTCCGGCGACCTGGAGGATCGTCGGCGCCAGGTCGATGTTGCTGACCAGCTCCCTCGAGGTCCTGCCGTGGGGAATCCCCGGCCCGATGAGGATCCCGGGCACGTGGCTCGCCTCCTCGTAGGGACGGACCTTGCCCTTGGGGAAGCGGTGCTCGCCGAGGAAGAAGCCGTTGTCGGAGACGAAGAAGATGTAGGTGTTGTTGAACCGTCCATCGCGCTTGAGCTCGTTGACGATCGCCTTCACCTGCCGATCGACCGCCTCGAGGCTGGCGCGGCGCCGGCGGGCGCGCATCTTGATCTTCTTCTTCTCGCGGTGGCTGAGGGGCGGCTCCCTCCGGAGATACCTGGGCTTGTCGCTGACGTCCTTCTCGTCGTAATCGGGCCGGTGGGGGAGCTCGATCTTGCTTATCGTCTTGTTGTCGCCGGGCGCCGGCTCCGGACCGACCGGCGGGGCCTGGTCCTCGTGCGGGGCACGGTTGGCGAGGAAGCCGAACACCGGCTGGCTCGCCGGGGTGCTCCGGATCGAGTCGATCAGCTTCTTTGTGATCACTTCGGTGATGTAGCCGTCGGGTCGCCGATACGGGTCGCTGACGGTCCCGTTCTCGTTCAGGCGGTAGCCGAAGTAGAGAGCGGCGAGGGTCCCATCCGCCTCGACCGGCACGAACCAGTCGTCCCAGCCGGGGTCGACCGTGGTCGCGGGCCGGTGCCCCGGATAGCCGTTCAGGTAGCGGCCGGCGATTACCGTGTGATAGCCGGCGGCGTTCAGCCACGGCGCCAGCGAATTGGTGGTGGGGAAGACGTTGGGGGAGCCGCAATAGCCTTTGTGGGGCAGGATGTTGGCCCGGACCCCGTGGTTGTGGGCGTAGAGGCCGGTGAGGAAGGTGGTCCGCGAGGGACAGGAGAGCGGGTAGGCGACGTAGTAGCGCGCGAACGTCACTCCCCCGCCGGCGAGCAGCTTCAGGGTGTTCGGCATCAACCGCCGATCGCCGAGGCGGGCGTAGAGGTCGTCGAGGCGCTGATCGTCGGTCATGATCACGATCACGTTCGGCTTGGTCTGCGCTGCCCTCGCCCCCGCCGGGCCATGGCGGAGCTCCGCCGCGAGCGTCCCCGCCACTGCGACGGCGGCGATCACGGCGATGTTGATCGTTCGTCTCACTGCTTCACCGAGCACGCCCCGCGGCTTCGATTCCCGCGCGGCTCGGGCCGCCCGGAGGCTCGCTACTTGGCCCCCAGCCTGGCCGCGGCCTCGCGGAGGTTCTTGACCGTAGCACTCGGGGGCTTGCGGCCCTCGAGCTTCTCCCCGTGGCGGTTCACCCAGATCACTGGGACGTTCATCTTCAGCACCGGCGCGATGTCGGTGTCGTAGTCGGAGCCGATGTGGAGCCAGCCCTTCCTGCCGCCGATCCGCCGGGCGCACTCGCGGAAGTGGGTTGGGTCCGGCTTGTAGCTTCGGACCTGCTGAGCGGTGACCACCAGGTCGAGCTCGGTGCGCAGGTGGCGGCGCGAGATCCCGAGCATCTTGTCGTCGATGTTGGAGACGATTCCGATCTGGTAGCGCTCCTTGAGCCGGTCCATCGCCGCGTTGGCCTCCCGGAAGGGGGGCCATGAGGCGATGCTGTCCGGGAGGAACTGCGCCCGCGAGGGCTCGATCTCCCACCCGATCTCGCCGGCCACCTTGACCGCTGCCCGGCGGAGGACCTCGGCATAGAGTTCGTACGAGCCCGCCATCAGCTGCGCCTGGACCTCGAAGAAGCGGTCGAGCAGCGATTTCTCGTCGAGGGTGAGGCCGTCGCGCTCGGCTTCCCTGCGGAAGGCGTCGCCGATCCCCTTCTCCCAGTCGATCAGGGTCCTGTAGCAGTCGGTGGTCACCCAGGTGATGTCCTTGAGCTTGGGCAGGGCCATCGGCGCGAGCGCGGCATTATCTCAATTGGCGCAGCAAGTAACTTTTGTTACGCGCGGTCGCCGGCCGCCGCACGGAGGGAGCCGGACCGCGTTCGGGTAGGCTCTCGCGGCCCTTGGACCTGCTCGAGTACCAGGGAAAGCAGCTGTTCGCGCGCCACGGGGTGCCCGTGCCCGAGGGGCGGGTCGCCGACACCGTCGACGACGCCGTCGCCGCCGCCCGGGAGGTCGGCTACCCGTGCGTGGTGAAGGCGCAGGTCCTGATCGGGGGCCGGGGGAAGGCGGGCGGGATCAAGCTCGCCGGCTCCGAGGACGAGGCCCGGGCCCACGCCGAGGCGATCCTCGGCATGGACATCCGGGGGCCCCGCGGCGAGGGGCCTTTCACCGTCCACCAGGTTTGGGTCGAGCGCGCCTCCGCGATCGACGCCGAGTACTACGCCTCCTTCATCCTCGACCGGTCGGCGAAGAAGGTACTGGCGATGCTGTCGACGACGGGCGGGATGAACGTCGAGGAGATCGCCGAGCGCGACCCGGACGCGCTCGTCCGCCGCCACGTCGATCCCGGGCAGGGGTTCGGGGTCGAGGAGGGCCTGGCGCTGGCGAGGGCGGCCGGCGTCCCCGAGGACGTTCGGGCGAAGACGGCCGAAGCGCTCGCGAAGCTCCACACCGCATTCGACCAGAGCGACTCCACCCTGATCGAGGTGAACCCGCTGGTCGTGACCGGGGGCGGTGAGGTGGTCGCCCTCGACTCGAAGGTGACGATCGACAACAGCGCCCTCTTCCGCCATCCGGAGCTGGCGGACCTGGCGGATCCCTCCTCCGAGGACCCTCACGAGCGGATGGCGAAGGAGAAGGGGCTGACTTACGTGAAGCTCGACGGCAACGTCGGCATCCTCGCCAACGGAGCCGGTCTCTGCATGTCCACCCTGGACGTGGTCGCCCAGGCGGGTGGGGCGCCCGCCAACTTCCTCGACGCCGGGGGCGGGTCCAAGGCCGAGGCGATCGTCGACGCGCTCGAGGTGATCACCTCCGACCCGAAGGTGACCGCGATCCTGTTCAACATCTTCGGCGGGATCACCCGCTGCGACGAGATCGCCCGGGGGATCATCGAGGCCTCGCGGCAGACGGAGATCCCGGTGCCGCTCGTGGTTCGGCTCGACGGCACCAACTCGGAGGAGGGGCTCGGCCTGCTCGCCGACGCCGATCTGCCGAACCTCCACCTCGAGAAGACGATGCTGGGGGCGGCCGCCAAGGTGGTCGAGCTGGCCGGCGCCGGAGCGAGGGCCTGATGTCGATCATCGTCGGCACCGACACGAAGCTCGTGGTCTCAGGGCTGACCGGCCGCGAGGGGAGCTTCCACGGCCTCCGAAACCGCGGCTACGGCACCGACCTCGTTGCCGGGGTGACGCCGAACAAGGGCGGCCAGGACGTGGACGGCGTCCCCGTCTTCGACAAAATCAGGGAGGCCGTCGACGAGAGGGGCGCCAACACCTCGATGATCTTCGTCCCGGCGCGCTTCGCCGCCGCTTCGATGGAGGAGGCGATCGACGCTGGAATCTCGACGGTGATCGCGATCACCGAGGGGATCCCGGTTCACGACATGCTCCGGGTCTACTGGGAGGCGAAGGAGGCCGGCGTGAGGCTGATCGGGCCCAACTGTCCCGGCGTCCTCTCTCCCGGCAAGGCGAACGTCGGGATCATTCCCGCCCAGTTCTTCGACCGGGGCTCGATCGGGGTGGTCTCCAAGTCGGGAACCCTCACCTACCAGATCGGCAACGAGCTCAAGCAGGCTGGAATCGGTAACTCCTCGATCGTCGGGATCGGCGGCGACCCAATCGTCGGCTCGGATTTCATCGACATCCTCGAGCTGTTCGAGAACGACGACGAGACCGAGCTGATCGTGATGGTCGGCGAGATCGGCGGCGACGCCGAGGAGCGCGCCGCCGAGTACATCGCCGAGCAGGTGACGAAGCCGGTGGTCGCCTATATCGCCGGCTTCACCGCTCCGCCCGGCAAGCAGATGGGCCACGCCGGGGCGATCATCTCCGGCTCCTCGGGCACCGCAGAGGCGAAGAAGCGGGCCCTCGAGGCCAAGGGCGTCCGGGTCGGCAAGAGCCCGACCGAGACCGCCCAGCTCGCGGTCGAGGCCCTCGGCGCCGTTGCCGGGTGAGCGCCCGGACGTCGGCGGTCGCGGTCGTCCTCGGCCCGGTGACCTCGGCGGCCCCGGAGGGTGGCGATCCGGAGCGCGTGAGCCGGGTTCTCAGCCGGTGGCGGCGCGGTGCCCTGCCTCGCGGGCGGCGCGGGCGAGCTGGGCGCGGCGCTTGGCGGCGCGGCGCTGCTCTTCGCTGAAGCTGTCGGGGTCGCCCGGCTTCGGCTGCGGGCGCCGTTTCTTCGGCGCGTCCTGGGCGGCCTGCGCCTGCGCCGCCTGATCGGCCCGCCCGTGGGCGAAGCGACCTCCCCCAACCTCGCGGGCGGCGTGGACGGCCTCCCTCGGGGTCAGGTAGGTAGCCCAGGAGATGATCTTTCCGTTCTCGACGATCCAGAGGCCGCCGTAGCGGCGGTCGACGCGGATGCCGCTCGCGTCCCTACCCCGCTCGCGGCACTGGCCGACGATCTTGCCGTCGCCAACCTCGGCGATCTTCTCGACCTCGAAGCGGTACTCCTCCCAGCCGTCGAGGTAGCTGTGCATCGCCCGGAGGACGTCGTCGTGACCCCAGACGAGCTCCCCGTCGGCCCGCGACGCCCGCTCGTCCCAGCGGATCAGGGGGTCGGAGAGCTGGAGGGTGATCTCGACATCGCCGGTGCCGTAGGCGCGGAGGGCGATCTTGACCAGCTCCATCGCAATGGACATGCGAGGCGACAGTATCGCTAACGGACAGGCGGCGATTTCGACCGACCGCCCGCGCCTATACTCGGCCGCCATGGCGCCCGACATGATCAGCTTCGCCCGCGGCGCCCCCAGCGCCGACATCCTCCCAGTAGCGGCGGTCCGGGAGGCGGCGGCGCGAACGCTCGAGTCCGACTGGCAGCGCGCCCTCTCCTACGGCACCGGGCGCGGGCACCCCGGGCTCTGCGAGTGGATCGCCGAGCTCCACGGAGTGTCGCCCGATCAGGTGATGGTGACCAACGGCTCGCTCGAGGCGGGGGCGATGCTGTTCTGGTTCCTGCTCCAGCGCGACGATCAGGTGGTGGTCGAGCAGCCCTCCTACGACCGCACCCTGCTCCTGCTCGAGCGGCTCGGCGTCGAGCGGATCGGGGTGCCACTGGAGGCGGACGGCGTCGACGTCGAGGCGGTGGCGGAGGTGAGCGCCGGGCGCGATATCCGCCTCGTCCACGTGATCCCTAACCACCACAACCCCGCCGGGTGCACGCTGTCGGCCGAGAAGCGCCTTCGCCTCGTCGGGCTCGCGCACGACCGGGGCTTCAACCTGTTCGAGGACGACCCCTACCGCCTGATCTGCTTCGAGAAGAAGGCCGGGGAGACGATGCTGGCGATGGACGAGGCCGACCGGGTGATCCACGCGTCCTCGTTCTCGAAGACGGTGGCGCCGGGCGTCCGGGTGGGCTACCTGGTCGGGCCGGCCGGCGAGATCTCCGCCCTCTCCAGGCACGCGAACGAGACTTACATCTCGCCGAACATGCTCGCCGAGTCGGTCGTCTGGGAGCTGTGCCGCTCGGGCGAGCTCGACCGGAGCGTCGAGCTCGTGAACGCCGCCCTGCGCGAGCGCCGCGACGCGGTGGTTGCCGCCCTGCGCGAGGAGATCCCCGAGGCCGAGTTCGTGGTCCCCGGCGGCGGCTACTTCCTCTGGCTCACCCTGAAACGCGACGTCGACACGACCTCCCTGCTCGCCGAGGCGAAGCAGGAGGGCGTCTCCTTCATCGCCGGCCCGGACTTCATGCTCGAGGGCGGCTCCAACGCGCTGCGCCTCTCCTTCGCCAGCGTCCCTCCCGATCAGATCCCCGAGGGGATCGCCAGGATCGCCCGGGCGCTCGAGCGCGTCCGCACCAGCGCCGCCGCCGTCTGACGCTCGGCGGTCGCCCCGCTAGCCATCTAAAGGGGCTGGCCGGGGAAACGCAGATCGAACCGCTCGACCAGTCACGGCGCGAGGGACATCGGGTGATCGACCAGGGAGAGCCGGTCGCCCGCCTCGAGCGGAGACGCGCCGACGGATCGTCGAGGCGGCGATCGGGCTCCATGCCAGCATCGGTCCGGGCCGCACGACCGGTCATCGCGATCGCCGAGAAAGCCGGGGTCGAGCGCCACACCTACTACCGCCACTTTTCCGAGGAACGCGACCTGTCCGAGGAGTGGAGCCGGGCTCTGCATGGAGCACAACCCGTTCCCGGATCGATCTAGGCCACGCAGATGTCCGGAACGGCGACCTTCTCGAACACGTGCGGCGCCGCCACGCGCTGTCGGGGTAGCGCGCGGCGCGTTCCTGAAATTCAGGCGAGCGGAACGCCTCGCCCAACGCCCTCGCCGACTCCCACACGGCCACATTCATGAACGTCGAGCTTCCGGCTGTGCCGCGATGCAGCTGGGTCGAGATGAAGCCGGGCTGCCGTTTCATGAAGGCGGCGTCGTCTGCCCAGACCTCGAGGAACCTCTCGGCGTCCTCGGGCGCCACGTTGAACTGGTTGATGAGCACGATCGGCCCACCCTCCTCCTGCAGCTGCTGCATGTAGGTCGTCCTCTCATCCATCTCACGGAGCCTCACTTGGTCACGTCTCCTCTCCCCCGTCTGGGGGGCTCGTGTTCAGCCTGTTGCAGAGCTCCTCGAGAACCCGGGCAGCGGTGGTGAGCTCTGAGACCTTCAGCCCGGCCGCGAGCTCATTGATCCACCTGACCTGCCGCCGCTGCAGCCCTGCGTACCTGGCGGCGCCGAGCTCCGTCAGTCGAATCAGGGGCGAGCGGCGATGATCCGGATTCTCGTCCGTCTCGACCAGCCCGTCGCTGAGCAGCCGGTTGACCGAGGCCTGCACGCTCTGGCGAGTTAGGCCCATCCGCCGGGCGATCTGGGGAACGGTAAGCGGCCGCCCGTCCAGGGCAACGGCTCCCAGCACCTGCCAGCGTGCCGAGGTGAGCCCCTGCCCCGCCGCCAGGAGGTCGCCGGCGGCGAGAAAGAGACCGTTCGCGCGAAATGTGCGAAGGACCACATCCGTCGCCACCTCGCCTTCAGCTGTCCGTGCGGCTCGGGGTGCCATTGCAAGGATTCTGTCATATTGACAGGACTCTGTCAAATCTCTTTGGTCGGATGACGCAAGCGGCGGAGCCCGGCCGTTAGCCCTCACCGGCGATGCCGCTCGATCTGTCCTCGAGGAGTACGCTCGTCTCAGTCTCGACCGGCATTTCGTTTGGAGCCCGAGGTGGACTGTCCGTCCTGCGGTCATCCGAATCCCGCAGGGGCGCGTTTCTGCGGGAGTTGCGCAACGCCGCTTCGCGGTTCGTCTGCGTGTCCGAGCTGCGGCGCGTCGAACCCGGCAGGCCAGTGGTTTTGTAACGCCTGCGGCGAGGCGCTGGCCCCGCCCGGGAAGGCCACCCGGGCAGGCGGCGATGCGGCCGCGGCGCCGGACCCGCGTTCCTACACGCCGGAGCACCTCGCCGAGGAGATCCGTGCCGGCCGCGGTGCCCTCGAGGGTGAGCGCAAGCAGGTGACGGTGTTGTTTGCGGACGTGGTGGGCTCGATGGAACTGGCCGAGCGAAGCGACGCGGAGCAGTGGCGGGCGCTGATGGCGCGCTTCTTGGCGATCCTGTGCGCGGGCGTGCATCGGTTCGAGGGCACGGTCGACAAGTTCACCGGCGACGGGATGATGGCGCTGTTCGGGGCCCCGATCGCCCGTGAGGACCACGCCCGACGCGCCTGCTATGCGGCTCTGCATCTGCAGCGCGAGCTCGCCGCCTTCGCCGCGGAGCTGCGCCGCGCCCAGGGCCTCAGCTTCTCGGTGCGGATGGGGCTGAACTCGGGAGAGGTGGTGGTGGGGGCGATCGGCGCGGACCTGGGCATGGAGTACACGGCGGTGGGCCACACCGTCGGCCTGGCGGAGCGGGTGGAGCAGCTCGCCGCCCCGGACAGGATCTATCTCAGCGAACGCACGGCGTCACTGGCGGAGGGCTATCTCGCGCTCAGCGATCTCGGCGAGTTCGACCTCAAGGGCGCCAGTCGCTCGCTGCGGGTATACGAGCTGACCGGCGTCGGCCCGGCGCGCGGGGCGATCGACGTCGCTCGGGCCCGTGGCCTCTCACGCTTCGTCGGGCGCGACGAGGAGCTGCGGGTACTGGAGAGCGCCTGGGGGCAGGCGCTGGGCGGACAGGGGCAGCTGATCGGGATCGTCGGCGAGCCCGGGGTCGGCAAGAGCCGGCTCTCTCACGAGTTCGCGGAGCGGCAGCGGGCCAAGGGCGTGCCGGTCTATCACCTCGCCGGCCAGGCCCACGCCAAGTCCGTCCCGCTGATGCCCCTGCTCCAGTTCCTGCGCGCCTACTTCGAGATCACAGAGCACGACTCCGACCAGACGGCGCGCGAGCGGATCACGGGCAAGCTGCTGCTTCTCGACAGGGCCTTCGAGGGCGACCTGCCGCTGATCTTCGACTTCCTGGCGGTGCCCGACGCCGAGCGCCCCGCCGAACGGATGGACCCGGAGGCGCGCCAGCGCCAGCTGCTGGCGCTGATGAAGCGCTTGACCCGCGCCCAGAGCGCCCGCGAGCCCGGCGTCATGGTGATCGAGGATCTGCACTGGCTCGATCCGGCGAGCGAGGTCTTTCTCGCCAACCAGGCGGAGGCGGTCCAGGGGACGCGGGGCCTGACGCTCGTCAACTTCCGGCCCGAATACCGGGCCGGCTGGATGTCGCGCTCCTACTACCGCCAGATCGCGCTCGCGCCGCTCGCCCCAGAGGCAGTAGAGGAGCTGCTCGCCGACCTGGTCGGCTCCGATCCCTCGCTCGACGGGCTCTGTGAGCTGGTCCGCGAGCGGACCGGGGGCAACCCGTTCTTCATCGAGGAGCTCGTGCGGTCGCTGGTCGAGGCCGGGAGCCTGGTGGGCGCGCGCGGCGCCTACCGGCTTGCGGCACCGGTTGCAGAGGCGGCGGTCCCGGCGAGCGTGCAGGCCGTGCTCGCCGCCCGAATCGACCGGCTTCCACGACAGGAGAAGGCCGTGCTGCAGGCGGCGGCGGTGATCGGCAGGGAGTTCTCCGGGCCGGTCCTGGAGCGGGTCGCGGGGCTCACGTCGGCGAAGCTCGAGGACGCGCTTCGCGAGCTCGTCAGGGGCGAGTTCGTCTACGAGCAGGAGACCTACCCGGAGGCCCTCTACGCCTTCAAGCATCCCTTGACGCGGGAGGTGGCCTACGGATCGCAGCTGGGCGATCGACGCGCCAAGGTCCACGCAGCGGTCGCCCGGGCGGTCGCCGAACAACACCCCGAGCGGCTCGACGAGCGCGCCGCGCTCCTGGCCCAACACTGGGAGGCGGCCGGCGAGGCGCTGGCGGCGGCGCGCTGCCACGCTCGAGCGGCGACCTGGTCGGGAACCAACGATCCAAGCGAGGCGCTTCGACACTGGGGCAGAGTGCGGGAGCTCACCGATGCCGTGCCCGAGTCCGGGGAGACGGTGTCGCTGGGCCTCACCGCGAGGATCGAGTCGCTGAACTACGGCTGGCGGCTCGGGATCTCCGCCGAGGAGGCAAAGGTCCTGTTCACCGAAGCCGAGCGGATGGCCTCAGAGTCCGGTGACATCAGCTCGCGGGCGCTCCTGCTCTCGGTTTACGGCGGGGTCAGGGGCACCGGCGACGGCGACGTGCGCGAGTGGGCTAGGCTCGCCCGCCAGGCGATCGCGCTCGCGGAGGAGTCCCGCGACCCCCGGCTCTACATGGCGGTCGCGCTCGGCGCCTACGCCCTCTACTGCATCGGCGAGTTCCGCGAGGCCGTGGCGGTGTTCGATCGCGCGATCGAGCTGGCCGGCGGCGACCCCACAGTGGCGGCCGGGACCATGGTCGGCTGCCCCTACGCCTTCTGCCATAAGGATAAGGGGCTCGCGCTCACCCTCCTGGGCGAGCTCGAGGAGGCACGCCGTCTGATCGAGCAAGCCAGGAGAGTCGCCCACGAGCAAGGGGACACCGAGACGGTCGGCTGGACCCATAGCGTGTCCGCCTGGCGCGCGCACTTCACGGGCGAGCCCGACGCCGCGCTCGACCACGCGCGGCAGGCGCTCGAGATCGCCGAGCGGATCGGGGACTCCTTCTCGCGCGCCTGGGCCTGGCTCTTCGTCGGCCTCGGGCAACGGATGCGGGGCGAGTGGCGGCCGGCGGTCGAGGCACTCGAGCGCTCCCTGGCGATCGCGAGGGAACGGCGCACGGGGCTCGAGGGGGACGGCCTCCGGCTCGCCCTGCTCGGCGAGTCGTACCTCGGCCTCGGGGAGGTGGATCGGGCCTGTGCCCTGGTCGCGGAGGGGCTCGCGATCGATCACGCGCGCGGGAGCCCCATGGGTGAGACATATTCGAGCCTGGCGCTGGCGCGGGTCCTGCTCGGCACGGCCGGCCCCGCTGCCCACGAGCAGATCGAGGCGGCGCTCGCGCGCGCCCTCCAGCTGGCGCGTGACACCGGCGCCAAGGCCTACGAGCCGCTGGTCCACGTCGAGCTCGCCGAGCTCGCTCGCCTGAGCGACGATCCGGGGGAGCGCGAGCGGGAGCTCCGCGAGGCGCACCGCCTGTTCACCCAGATCGGCGCGGTCGGCCAGGCCGAGCGGCTGGCGGCCGCGCCGCTGACGCGGGCCCGCTAGCGCGCGTCCCGGAAAGGTCCCGCGCGGCGCGCTGTCCTGTCCAGGGGTCCTCCCGGCACCCCAGTTCAGCACGCTTCGCACGCTCTTCCCCTTCGCGCCCCGGGGCTGTCGGCTCCCGCGGCCAGGCCTCACGTGAACTACGGCTTCATCGAGGCGACGAAGCCGCGCACGTCCCCCACCGGCTCCGAGTAGGCCTCGCCGAGCGCCGTCTCCACCGCGGTCATGTACTCCGCGGCCCAGGCCGGGAACTCGTAGTCGATCGCGCGCAGGAACTCCAGCGTC
This sequence comes from Actinomycetota bacterium, assembly GCA_046730475.1. Taxonomy (GTDB): domain Bacteria; phylum Actinomycetota; class Thermoleophilia; order Solirubrobacterales; family 70-9; genus JBKPIY01. The sequence continues at coordinate 19,095 of JBKPIY010000022.1, read as the reverse complement.
ACCGCCAGGCGAATGTCGGCGATCGACGGGGAGGCGCCGCCGATGAACTCCCTCCCGTCCAGGAAGAAGGCCCGATAGGCCTCGAGCGGCTGAGCAATCGCGTCAGCGGCGTCTCTCTGCGCCTGTTCCTTCATCTCGTCGTCCGCCTCGGATGTGCCGACCTCGCCCGCGTACTGGGGGAAGCCGAGCGTCGGGTAGGTGGCGCGCGCGACGAGGGGATAGAGGGTGCCGATCAGATAGAACATCGCGCTGTCGACCATCGCCCGCTCGCCAGGGTCGTTGGGATAGAACCGGTCGAGATCGTGCTTGTTGCAGAGGTACTGCATGATCGCGCAGCTCTCCCAGAGCGAGCCCCTGGGAAGCCCCTCCTCCTCGAGCAGCGGCGTGAGGTCGGCGGGGTCCTTCCTCAAGAACTCCGGGGTGCCCTTCTTCCCCCACATGTCGAGCTCTTCGAAGTCGAGCCCGGCGGCTCGCACGAAGACCCGAGCGGACAGGTTGTTGACGCTCGGCTTCAGGATGCTCAGCGTGTTTTCAGCCATGTGATCCTCCGGATCTCTGGTCGCAGGATGGTCGTGCTGTCTGGCTCGAGCTTTCGCATCAGGCTTCGACCTGACGCTCGACGAGCTTCGACTTGTATTCGCTGCGTCGCAGGCTCCCCCACGGCACCAGCTCCACGCGTGTCTGGACCACGAGCACCTCGCGCAGCCTCTCGCTGATCGCCTCCGCCAGGCCGGGGTCGGCGGTTGCGCCTTGGGCCAGCTCGACGCCGACGGGAAGCGGCGGCTCCTGCTTCACCCCCGGCGCCGGCGGCTTGACGAGAATATGGCCGCTGACCTCGGGCGCGAACCCGCCCACCACCTCGCGGACGGCCGAGGGGAAGACGTTGATGCCGCGGACGATGAGCATGTCGTCGGTGCGCCCGATGCAGCGCAGGCGCGGGCTCGTGCGGCCGCACCTGCACGGGCTCGTCCGGACCTCGACGTGGTCGCGTGTGCGGAAGCGCAGGAGAGGCGCCCCGCGATGTTGAAGGTGCGTCAACACGAGCTCGCCGCTCGCGCCGTCGTCGATCTCGACGGCGGCGCCGGTCTCGGGGTCGATCAGCTCGGCGTGGACGAAGCCGCGCGCGCCCAGGTGCATTCCGTCCTGCTCTTCGCACTCCCCCCACAACGACACGCCGATGTCGCCGATGCCCATCGCCTCGGTGACCGTTGCACCCCAACCGGCTTCGAGATTCGCCCGGAACGCCGGCTCGCCACCGCCCGGCTCACCCGCCACCAGGACGCGCTCGACGCTCGTCGCCCGAAGATCGACGTTCCGCTCCGCAGCCGCCTCGACGAGATAGGCAACGTATGAGGGGGTGAGCACCGCCGCCTCGGGCCGGAGGAGCTCGATCGCGCAAATCAGGCGCTCGGTGTTGCCAGTGCCGACTGGAATGTGGCAGAGGCCGATCCGGTCGAAGGCGGCGAGTGCCGCGCCCGCTGCAAACGGCCCGGCGTTGTAGGTGGAGACGAGCCGCTGGCCGGCGGCGATGCCGGAGGCTGCGTAGCTGCGTGCCGAGGCGGTCACCCAGTTGTCGAGATCGCCCTTCGTCAGGGGGATGTAGCTGGGCGCCCCGGTCGTACCGCTCGTCGAGTAGATCCGAACGATCTCGGAGGGCGCCGCGCAGAGGTGCGCGCCGATCGGATCCTCGGGCGTGCACGTCGCCCTCAGCTCTTGCTTGTCGGTGAGCGGCAGCTGCGCGAGGTCGCCGAGCCCGCCCGCGGCCCGCTCGGAGGCGAATCCCGCCGCGGCCAGCTTCTCGCGATAGAAGGCCGAGCGGTCGAAGAGGTAGGCGAGCTGGGCGCGGTAGCACGCATCGTCGAGCGCCAGCTGCTGTGCCCACGGCCGGGTCTCGACCTCGGGCTCGAGCATCATCCGGGCTCGGCTTCGGACCGGCGCTGGTACTCGATCGCCTCCTCCGCCCTCGCTGCCATCAGAAGGCCGAGGGGATCCTCTTGCTCTTCGGCCAGATGGGCGAGCAGCCCGGCCGTGCGCGCCAGGATCGGAACGGCCTTCACGACGGCTGTCGAGAAGCCCAGGTCGAGCATCACCGCCGCGATCGGCATGGAGACGTTCAGGGTGAGCGGTGTGCCCCAGAGCTCGGCCGCGGCATCGCGGAAACAGCCCGCGAGCAGGATGTGGGGCCCGCTCACCCCGCGCGCATCCGCGAGCTCGAGGATTCGCTCAGCGCGCGGGTCGAGAGGGCGATGGACGGGATGGCCGAACCCAGGCAGCTTGCCGCCGGAAGCGTGGACCGAACGCGCCGTCTCCACGGCGACCGTCGCGGGCTCCTCACCGGACTCCACCCTCTCCTGCGCCGCCTCGAGAAGTCGCGCGCACGACTCGGAGGTCCCCAGGATGACCGGACCACAGCCGAGGATGCCCGCCGCGACGGCCCCCTGCAGCGATCCGGGATCGGCCGCAAGGGTCATTCGGGAAGCGATGTTGGTGGGCATCATCCCGTGCTCGGCGATCGCAACGAGCAGCAGGTCGAGGAAGAAGCGCTGTTCTTCGGTCGGGTCCCGTCCGGTGAGCAGCAGGTGGAAGTACTCGGTGAAGCTCACCCTGCCCATCAGATCGCCGCACAGGTCCCGGCCCCGCACTTCGACCCTGTCGGGATAGGCCTGGCTGATGTGGCTGACGGGGATCTCGCCCTTAACGGTTTGCATCCCGCCTCCTCCCCCACTGCCGTCGTCGAAGCCGATCCGTTGCCAGCATCGTGGCGACGCTATGGATCGGGCGCCCCACTGTCAAGAGCCGCCTTCCGCCTCCTTTTCGGGCGTGCGATGGAGGCGAGAGAGGACCGGAACCGCGGGCCTTCGCACCCCGGGCGGGGATCGCCGGCGACGGCCGCTCACCGCGATCGAGGCGATCCGCGATCATCCAACGAGAGACGCGGTGGGCGCAGTCTCGAGGGGAGATACCCGGTGGGCAAACCAACGACTTACGAGCGCGCCAATCCTCTTCAGAGGGCCTTGCGCCGCTTCGCTGCCAGCCGCCCTGGCTCGTGGCTTTTCGCTCGGACTCTGTACCTCATCGACCGCCCCGTCTACCGGATCAGCCGGGGCAGGTACACCTTCTCGAGCATGCTGTCGGGGCTTCCCGTTGTCCTCCTGACCACGACCGGCGCTCGCACCGGCAAGCCCCGTTCGGTGCCGGTGCTCGGGTTACCCACGGCCGACGGCGTTGCCGTGATCGCGTCGAACTATGGCCAACGTCACCACCCAGCCTGGTACTACAACCTGCGGGCCAATCCCGACGGCCAGGTTTCGATCGGCGGCACGGTGCGCCGGTTCCGCGCCCGCGAAGCCGAGGGTGAGGAGCGTGCACGAATCTGGGAAGAGGGCCTCCGGGTCTATCCGGGCTGGTCGCAATACGAACACAGGGCACCCGACCGCCGCATCGCTGTGTTCCTGCTGGATCTCACCTGACACCGGCCGATCCGCCGCGGCGCGCGGGCACCGGTCGGTGTCAGCGACCGTAGCGGTCCCTGGAGAGCACCAGCTGTTCGGGCAGCGGCGGGCGCGAGGGTGGCGCCGGGTCGGCGCGGACGGATACCGTCTCGGCGACGCTCTTTGAGATCGCGTGGCGGCCCTCATCGGAGGCGATCACGACCTCGTCGTCGCCGGAGCTCTCGACCTTCCCCTCGAGAGCGGGGTGGAGGCCGGCCTCCTTCAGGTAGTGGAGGAGCTCCTCGGCCTCGTTCTCGAAGCGCAGGATGCGCACGGACGCGCCCGGCTCGACGTCGGCGAGCAGGGCGCCCTCCTCCCGGGCGCCCTCCACGATCGGATGGCCGTGCGGGCAGGTCTTCGCGTCGCCGATCGCGGCCCGCATACGTTCCTCGAGCACCGGCGACATCGCGTGCTCGAGGCGCTCGGCCTCCTCGTGGACCTCGTCCCAGGGAATCCCGAGGATGTCGGTGAGGAAGCGCTCGATCAGGCGGTGGCGACGGACGATGGCCTCGGCCTCCGACCGCCCCCGGCCGGTGAAGGCGAGGGACTTGTCGCTCGCGCGCTCGACGTAGCCGTCGCCCTCCAGGCGGCCGATCATCTCGTGGACGGTGGGCGGCGAGAGCTGCATCGCGCGGGCGATGTTGGCGCCGGTGATCGGAAGACCGGCCTCCTCGAGCCAGAACATCGTCTGCAGGTACTCCTCCTCTGCGACCGTGGCGTCGGCCAAGGCGACCCTTTCGTAGCTTCGCGCCCGATATTAGTCCCCGCGTGGCAGGGCCCCGGGCGGCCGGCGCCCCCGGCTCAGTTCGCCTTCTCCTCCTCGCGCCCCCAGCGCTCGAGCGAGCGCTTCAGGGCGCGGAGGTGGCGGTCCCACTCACCCCCGACCGTCTGGATCCAGTGGGCGGCGTCCCTGAGCGGCTGCGTCTGGAGTGAGTAGAGGGTCTCGCGCCCCTGCCGCTCGACCTTCGCGAGCCGGGCGGCGTGGAGAGCGGCCAGGTGCTTGGCGACCGCTTGCCGCGAGATCGGCAGGCGCCTGGCGAGGGCGGTGGCGGTCACCGGGTCCCCGTGGGACATCGTCTCGAGCATCCGGCGGCGGGTCGGGTCCGCAAGCGCCGAGAAGACCGCGTCGACGGACTGGGAGTGGTCCTCGAGCTGCACGCCGCCGGCCGCCCTCAAGCGGGAACCAGGGCGAGGATCGCCCCGAGGGCGCCGAGCTTTGCGACCCACCACTCCGCGGTTGCCGCTGCGCTCGCCATCGCGGCCGGCCCGCTGAGGCCTGACTCGACCACCACCAGCCTGGTGCCGGCCGGGACCGCCTCGATCGTGAACTCGACCCGAGAGGGGCCCTCGCCGGGGCGGGTCCAGGTGAAGGCGAAGCTTCTCTCCTCCTCGACCCGCTCCACCCTCCCGGCGCGCTCCCCGTCGGCGAACCCGAACCGTACCTCGCCCCCCTCGACGGGATCGAGCTCGGCGTCGTCGGCGAGCCATTCGGCCAGTCGGGACTCCTCGGTGAGCGCCTCCCACACCTCCTCCGGGGCCGCCTCGAGGATCGTCTCCCGCTCCACTCGCAGGTCTCGATCGGCCGTCGTCTTCTCCATCGCTCCTCCTCGGGCTCGCCCGTCGCGATCGCACATCGCCATCGCCTTTCGTCCGCGCTCAGTCGCGCAATGTAATGGTTGCATATGGTAACGTCGGTTGACGCAACCAAGTGGTTGCGTATTCAGACAACCCGAAGACCGAGACGAGAAAGGAGAGAGGCGATGCCCCTGGTTCCGATGGTGGTCGAGCAGACCGTGCGCGGGGAGCGCTCCTTCGACATCTACTCGCGGCTTCTCGGCGAGCGGGTGGTGTTCCTCGGCCAGGCGGTCAACGAGGAGATCGCCAACCTGATCGTCGCCCAGCTGATCCACCTGGAGTCAGAGGACCCCGACAAGGACATCTCCCTGTACATCAACTCGCCCGGTGGCGAGGTCTACTCGGGGTTCGCGATCTACGACGCGATGCAGTTCATCCGCCCCGAGGTGCAGACGATCTGCTACGGGATCGGGATGTCGATGGGAGCGCTGCTGCTCGCCGGCGGCGCCCCGGGCAAGCGGATGGCGCTGCCGAACGCCCGCATCCTCATCCACCAGCCCACCGGCGGCTTCCAGGGCCAGGCGTCCGACATCGAGATCCACGCCAACGAGACCCTGGCGCTCCGCCGCCGTCTCGACGAGGTCTACGCCAAGCACACCGGCAAGAGCCCCGAGGAGGTCCACGACGACATGGACCGCGACCGCTTCATGTCGCCCGACCAGGCGGTCGAGTACGGCCTGATCGACCGGGTGATCGAGCAGCGCGACCTCGTTCGAACCCCGATGGGGTTCGGGTCGGGAAACGGTGAGGACCAGCGCACGCGCTCCTAGACGCAACCAAACGGCCGGCCGGCTTCCCCGAGCGCTTCGAGTTCCCGCAGTCAGCGGCCTCTCGCCGCCAGCGATGAGACGATCGCCTCGTAGACGCCGTCGCCGTTTCGGCCCTCGGTGACGGTCACGTTCGCTCGCCCCGCGAGCGCCTCGCGGAGGCCCGGATCGCGCTCGGGGCCGTTGGCAGGGACGAAGAATCGGCCCACCGCAGCGGCGACGTCGAGGTCCTCGATCGAGTCGCCGATCGCGATGCACTCCTCCGGCAGGTAGCCGCGGGCACGCATGTGGAAGGTCACCGCCCTCGCCTTGCTCGCCTCCGCCGGGACCAGGTGGTAGGCGTGGGCCCGGCCCTCGATCCCGGCCATCCCCTGGACGATCGCCCCGTTGTCGAGGAAGCGGAGCGCGCCGTGGCCCTCCCGCTCGAGGATCGCGTTCGCCTCGGCGACGTCGACCTTGCCCCGGAAGAGATGGGAGAGCTCGCGGCCGGTGTGCCAGGGATCGTGGTACTCGAGCTTGCCCGGGAAGGAGTCGAACAGCAGCTGCGGCACTCCCTGGTCCACGATCGTCTCGTACAGCGTGCGCCCCTCGGCGGGCTTCGCCTCGCCGACGAGGATCGTCTTCTCCCCCTCGATCACGACCCCGCACCCGGCCTCGTAGATGTAGGAGGAGCTCCCGATCAGCTTCGCGTCCTCCATCACCTGGGCCTCACGGCGGCCGGACTTGATCACGATCTCGACCCCCGCCCGGTGACAGGCCTCGATCGCCCGCGCCTGGAGGATCGAGAAGTCGCCGTCGGCGTCGCGGAAAAGCGATCCCCCGCGTCCGAGCAGGGTCCCATCGAGGTCGGTGTAGGCGCAGCGCAGGGGCGACATGGGCGGCGGGCGCTACGGTAGCCACCGATGGCCGCCGCCGCCGACTCGCCCTCCTCGTCCCCCATCCCGAGCTGGCGCCTGGCAGGCCGCACCCTCGCCCTCGGACACCCGCTCGGCGTGGGGATCGTCAACGTCACCGACGACTCCTTCTTCGAGGGCGCCCGGTCCGGCACCCCCGAGCGGGCGGTTCGCGACGGCCTGGCGCTGGCGGAGGCGGGCTTCGAGATGCTGGACGTGGGGGCGGTGGCGGCGCGGAGCGGCCCACCTGTGCCGCCCGAGGACGAAGCGGGGCGGCTGATCCCCACGATCGAGGTCCTCGCCGCCGAGGCGGCGGTGCCGATCTCGGCCGACACGTTCTCCACCGCCGTCGCGGAGCGGGCGCTGGCGGCGGGCGCGGTCGCGCTCAACGACGTCAGCGGGGCGGCCGACCCGGCGCTCCTCGACCTCGCCGCCGAGACGGGCTGCGGCCTCGTCCTCATGCACATCGAGGGGCGCCCCCGCGAGGACCGGGCCCCTCGGTCCTATCCGGATCCGGTCGACCACCTGAGGCACTGGTTCTCCGAGCGGATCGAGTCGGCTCTGGCGCGCGGCGTCGACGAGGACCAGATCGCCCTCGACCCCGGCCTCGACTTCGACCTCTCGGTCGCCGACGACCTCGAGATCCTTCGCCGGCTGGGGGAGTTGCGCCGGCTCGGCCGGCCGCTGTTCGTGTCGCTCTCGCGCAAGGACTTCCTCGGCGCCGTCCTCGCCGGCTCCTGGGAGAGCCGGCTGCCGGCTGCCGGCCGCGAATGGGCGACGGCCGCCGCCGCGGCGCTCGCCGTCGCCCAGGGCGCCGAGCTGGTGCGGCTGCACGACGTGAGCGCCCTGGAGGCGGTCCGGATCGCGGCCGCGATCGGCGCCCCCGAGGGCGCCGTCGCCCCCTCCGGAAGCGCCGATGGCTAGCGGGGGGACACTCGCAGGGGCGGGGACGGGCGCCTGGGAGCGCGCGCTGGGGCCCGCCCGCGACGACGGCAGGGTGGTCGCCGAGAGCGCCGAGCCGGCGACGATGGCGAAGCTCGCCGATCTCCCCGGCTCCCTCGATCCGCGGCTGGCAGCGGCCCTGCGCGAGGCCCGGATCGAGTCGCTGTACTCGCACCAGCTCGAGGCCTACGAGACAGCCCGCCGCTCGCACCTGATCCTGACCAGCGGCACCGCCTCGGGGAAGTCGCTCTCCTTCAACCTCCCGGTTCTCGACGGGATCGCCGCTGAGCCGGCCCGTCGGGCCCTCTACCTCTACCCGACCAAGGCGCTCGCCCAGGACCAGGCGCGGAAGCTCCACCACCTCCGCCCGCCCGGGCTGCGGGAGGCGATCTACGACGGCGACACCCCCCGCGAGGAGCGCCCCGCGAGCCGCCGCCGCGCCACCCTGGTCCTCACCAACCCCGACATGCTCAACGTCGGCGTCCTCCCCCACCACAGGCGGTGGGGGGACTTCCTCTCGAATCTCGGCTGGGTGGTGGTCGACGAGGCCCACACTTACCGCGGCGTGTTCGGCTCCCACGTCGCCAACGTCCTCCGCCGGCTGCGCCGCATAGCCTCCCTGTATGGGGCCGATCCCCGGTTCGTGCTCGCATCGGCCACGATCGCGAACCCGGGCGAGCTCGCCGGGCGGCTCACCGGCCTCGACTTCGCCCTCCTCGACGACGATGGGGCGCCGCGGGCCGGGCGGGAGATCGCGATGTGGAACCCGCCGGTAATCGACGAGCGCTCCCAGACCCGCCGCTCGCCGATCTCCGAGGCCTCCGACCTCCTCTGCGAGCTGGTCACCCGCGGCGTGCGGACGATCTGCTTCATGCGAAGCCGGCGGGGGATCGAGTTGATCAAGCGGTTCTCGGAGATCAAGCTCGCCGAGCAGGGCAACGGGGACCTGGCCGAGCGGATCGCCCCTTACCGGGCCGGCTACACCCCGCCGCAGCGCCGCGAGATCGAGGCCCAGCTCGCCAAGGGCGAGCTCCTGGCGGTGGCGGCGACCGATGCCCTCGAACTGGGGATCGACGTCGGCGAGCTCGACGCGGCGATCTGCGTCAACTTTCCCGGCACCGTCGCCAGCCTCCGCCAGATGTGGGGGCGGGCGGGCCGCCGGCGCCGGGGGCTCGCCGTCTACATCGCCGGGGCCGACGCCCTCGACCAGTTCTTCTGCCGCCACCCCGACGAGTTTCTCGCGCGGCCGGTCGAGGCGGCGATCCTCGACCACCGAAACGAACAGATCCGGATGCAGCACCTGCTCGCCGCAGCCTTCGAGGCGCCCCTCGGGCCGGATGACGATCAGGTCCTCGGCGACGGCTGGCGCGAGGCGGCGGAGCGGCTGGTGACGATGGGCGCGCTCCGGCGCGGCCGCGGCCAGCGCTACCTGAGCCGGAGCGGCGAGTTCGTCGCCGGGCGGATCTCGCTCCGGTCGGCCTCGGCGGACAGCGTCGCCGTGATCGAGGCGGGCTCGGGTGAGATGCTGGGGGCGGTCGAGGCCGAGCGCGCCTTCGACGCCGTCCACCCCGGCGCCATCTACCTCCACCTCGGGCGCTCATACGAGGTCGCCGAGCTCGACATCGCCTCCCGCCGGGTGCTGGTGCGCTCCTTCGACGGCGATTTCTACACCCAGGCGAAGAAGGAGACAGAGGTCTGGATCGAGGACGTCGACTCGACTCGGGCGGCGCTCGGGGTGGAGCTCAGCTTCGGGACGGTGTCGGTCACCGAGCAGGTGATCGCCTTCCAGCGAAAGCGCCTCGGGGACCACGAGGTGCTCGATACCGTTGCCCTCGACCTCCCCGAGCAGAACTTCGTCACCCAGGCGCTCTGGTACGTGATCGGCGATCGGATCGCTTCGGCGCTGCCGCCCGACGTCCTCCTCGGCGCCCTCCACGCCTCCGAGCACGGCCAGATCGCCGTCCTCCCCCTGATCGCGATGTGCGACCGCTGGGACATCGGCGGCCTCTCCACCAACATCCACCACCAGACCGGTGCCGCGACGATCTTCGTCTACGACGGCCACCCCGGCGGGGTCGGGATCACCCGCCGGGGCGCCGACGAGTTCGAGCGCCTGGTGGCCGACGCCGAACGGCTGATCCGGGAGTGTCCCTGCGAGGACGGCTGCCCCTCGTGCGTCCAGAGTCCCAAGTGCGGAAACCTGAACGAGCACCTGCACAAGGCGGGGGCGCTGGAGCTGATGGGCCGGATGCTGCGCGAGGGCGACGGCAAGGCGGCCACCGGCGAGCGGCGGAAGTCGCGGTGAGCGAGCGCCGCCGGCAGGTGTCGGTGATCGGCGCCGGCGAGGGCGAGCCGGAGGTGCTTCGCGACGCGGAGGAGGTGGGCCGGCTGCTCGCCGAGAGCGGCGCGAATCTCGTCTGCGGCGGCTTGGGCGGGGTGATGGAGGCGGCGGCGCGCGGCGCCCGCTCGGCGGGCGGCGAGGTGATCGGGATCGTCCCCACCACCGATCCCGCCAATGCCAACGAGCACGTCACCCACCGGGTCGCCGCCGGGGTCGGCGAGGCCCGCAACCTCGCCGTCGTGTCATCGGGAGAGGCGGTGATCGCGGTCGGTGGCCAGTGGGGGACGCTGTCGGAGATCGCCTTCGCCCGCAAGCTCGGCCGCCCGGTGGTCGCGCTCCGGAGCTGGCCGCTTCGCAACCGGGCCGGCACCGACCTGGGGATCACCGAGGCGGAGACCGCGCGTGAGGCGGTCGAGGCCGCGCTCGCCGGGCTCCCCCGCCTCGAGCCATAGGATTCCCGCCGCCGCCCTCGCGGGCTCCGACGTCGCCGCGGCGGGCAGAGGGCGGATCCGCCCTCTGCCCGCCTGCCGGTTAGCGTCTAGGCAGGGATCCGGCCGCGCCTACCGCCCGCCGACCCTGAAGGACCGCTTCACGACCGCGCTCGTGTTACCGGCCAAATCCTGGGCGCGCAACCGGAACCGGTGCCTGCCCGGCTTCAGCTTCCGATACACCTTCGGTGAGGTGCAGGGGCGGAACCGCCGCCTGTCGAGCTTGCAGAAGAACCGAAGCTGGCCGGCCGCGGTCAGGTTGTCGCGCCCACGGAAGCGGATCTTCGCCCGCCGCTGGGCGCTTCGCACCTTGATCGCGACGATCTTCGCCACCGGCTTGGTCGTATCGACGGCGAATGAGCGGGTCGCGGGCGTGGGGTCGGTATTGTCGCTCGCGTCCGTCGCCCGCACCGCGAAGGTGTGCGAGCCGTCGCTCAGCGCCTGGGTCGTCAGCGGCGAGGAGCATGAGGCGAAGCTCGCCGCGTCCACCTTGCACTCGAACGTCGATCCGCCCTCGGTCGAGGAGAACGTGAACGTCGGGGTCCGGTCACTGGTAAGCCCGGATGGCCCGGAGAGGATCGTCGTGTCGGGGGGGGTCGTGTCTGGCGCGCCGACGGTCGTCGCGAACGCCGGCGCGTCGGTGAACGTGGGCACGCCCGGGTTCGACCCCGTCACGGTGCCGGGGGTGCAGTGGAACTGGACGTTCAAGGACCCCCCACCAGGTGCCGGAATGTGGGCAACGGCCACGAGGCCGCCGCCCGAAACCCCGTTGACGGCGTCGTCCCGGTGCTCGCGAAAGGCGATGTCCCCGCCGTCCGAGTCCGCGGTCCAGTTCTCGTCGTCGTAGGTGACGGAGATCGCGCCAGGGGTGGCGGTCTCGTCACCGCTGCCTGGGATGCCGTTGGGGTCAGTGATCGTCGTCGAGATCGAGCCCGACACCGTGTTGGTGGTCTGTGAGCCCTCGACCGTGTTGGTCGCGTCGATCACCGAATGGACGTCGGCGGGGATCGTGTTCGGCCCGGCCGGCAGAAAGCCGAGGTTGTAGCCGGCCACGAAGACCGCACCGGGGACGGCCGCCGACTGGCTGTTGTTGCTCAACGTGACCGCGCCACCCGGCGCCACCGGGTTCGGCGACGCCGTCGCGGTCCAGGTGATGTCGAGCTGATCCCAGTTCGTCGCTACGGCGTTGTTCCTACATGCATTCGTAAACGTCACCGCACTGGCCGAGCTCGCGTACACAAGCACACTCGCCACCGCCACTGCGAGCACACCGAGCAACACCCTAAACGGGCGCCTGACTGCATCCCTGACCATGAGGTCTCCTTCCTCCAACGCTTCCTCTCCTCCGATACTCCGGTGCTTCGTTACTCCCTGGGTGGTCGATCGCTCGACCGATCCCGAAGCCGATTATGCCGATCACAGGGGGTCGAGGTCGATCTCTGCGATCCCGTGGTGGGAGCCGACCATCGCGCTCACGTTCAGGAGCACCTCTGCGAGCGAGCCGAGATCGCCCCCCAAGGCGCCCCCGAAGGCCGGTCAACAGCTGACGATCACCCTGGCCGACTAGCTGCCCTCTCGCTAGCCTTCGCCCTCCACCACGGCGAGGTAGCTCAGTTGGTAGAGCACACGACTGAAAATCGTGGTGTCGGCGGTTCGATTCCGCCCCTCGCCATAAATACCTGCAAATCCTGCCCTTTTCGCCGGATCGCTTGAACAGGCGCAACCTTCCTCGGAATCATGGTCTTGCCAGTTCGAGGGACCTGTGGCCAGCGCCGAGCAGGCAGTTGGACACCTTCGCAGGCCCCTGAGGACCCCGGCCAGCTCCCGACCGTCCGATCCAAGCCGGGCTCGCACAAACGCGCCCCCTCCTCGCGCAATTGGACCGTAGTCTGCTGCCGCTGTACGCGTGTCGCACGGGGGTATCAGACCACTCGAGAAATGCGACCGGCCCCTTGCGGCCTGCCGAGGCAGTGGCGGCGCTCGCCTGACCCGAGTGCCCGCAGCCGGAGAACGCCAAGGCCGCCCCGGCGAGCAGGAGAGCGCCTCCTCGCCAGCGCCCACGACCCGAGAAGAGACCCCAGTGGATCTGGGCGAACCAGGCGAGGCCGGCGAGGCAGAGCACGACCGCGACGTAGAAGTTAGCCGCAGCCCGAAGATGTGATGCGCGGGGTCGACGCGCAGGAGCTCCTCCCAAATCCGCGCGAACGAGTAACCCGCCACATACAGGGCGAACAGCCCGGGCGGGCGGATGCGGCGGCTGTGGCCCAGCCAGATCAGCGCCCCGGCGAGGCCAAAGTTCCAGATCAGCTCGTAGAGAAAGGTCGGCTGGAACGTGGCGAACTGCTCGTAACCCTGCGGGCGATGGGCCGGATCGATCTGCGCCCCACGGCAGGCCGGTCGGGCCGCCGAATAGTTCCTGGTTGAAGTAGTTGCCCACGCGGCCGATCGCTTGCCCGACAAGCAGGCCTGGCGCGGCTGCGTCCATGAAGCGGGCGATGTCGGCGCGGCGCCAACGCAGGACCCAGAGACCGGCGGCCGTCCCTGCCGCGACACCGCCCCAGATCCCCAGCCCACCGTCCCAGACCGCGAAGGGCCCCCACCAGTGTGGCGGGACCAGGTCCGGGCTGGTCAGATCGAAGTAGAGCCGCCCCCCGACGATTCCCGCCGGGAACGCCCAGAGCGCTACCTCTTGGACGAGGGAGCGGTCGCCGCCCGCTCTCTCCCAGCGGCGGCTGATGATCGCTATGGCGGCGACCAGAGCGACAAGGTAGGCGAGACCGTAGGCATGGATGAAGAGCGGTCCGAGGTGGACACCATTGCTCTCTGGACTCGGGATCGTGGCGAGCATGGGGCGCGGACCCTAGGCGAAGTAGACCTGCGTCAGACGCTGGCGGGCCGGAGGTCAGGTGCAGATGATGGCGTCCGAGGTCTCACAGACGGGCAGTTAGAGTCCGCTCACTAACCCAGCGGAAGGACAGGAGTGGGACGGCGCGAACTGGACCCGGAAGGCCGATACGGGCCCCGGCCCCTCGCTCGCGTCGGCTATGACCTACGTCGGCGATGCCTCGGCCGGGACCGTCATCGGTGGCGCCACCCTTCTCTTCGGCGGTGTCATCGACTCGCCGGCACCGAGTGCGGTGACGGCACTCACCCCGGCCCCGTCTGCAGTCGAGGCGCTCTCGCGACTGAGTTGGGAGCGGGACGGCGCGCAATGGACGTTGCGCCAGGACATGGGGCCGGCGCCTCGCTGGGGCCATGCGCTCGCGTTCGGCACGGCGCGGGGCCGAGCGGTTCTCTTCGGTGGCTTCGCTGCGCTGCCCGCCGCCCCGGTGTGGCCGACAGCGTCCTCGCCGACACCTGGGAGGCAACACTGGAGGAGATCTCCGTCGATGGTCCCCACCCCGACCCCGCCGCCGCTGCGAGCTACCCCGCCCTTGCGTCGTCCACGCTCTGGCCCGAAACAGTGACGGGCCAGGGGTTTACGGGCTTATGGGTCACTTTCGACCAACCGGTCAACCTCCAGGTGGTTCTCGACGGGCCGGCCCCTCTTGGTGGCGTCCGGGTCGACATCTTCCAGGGCAAAGTGAAGGGCGACCCTGTCCTCGTGGCGGCAGGGGAGACGATCGGGTCCCACCCATTCACCTCTTCCGGTCCATCGGCGTCGAGTGCATACACCTGGGCGGCTGCCTTGAAGTTTGGCGAAAACGAGATCCAGGCACGATTGGGCGACGTCACCAAGACGGCCGTGTTACACATCGTCCACTAATTCACTTCCGGTCAGTGGCTCGTCTCGCTCGTCGCCGCGACGGGCGGCGGTTCAGGTTTGGGATCGATCCTAGGGAGCCCGCCACCTCCTTACCGCTTCGCGAGCGCCTGACCGGAAGCGCCCCTTTTCCATGCAAAGCAGTAGCTCTGCGTCTTCCCCAGCCGGTGCTCCCTTTGCGCGAGGAGGAGCACTGGCCAGCCTCAGTGCTCGGTTTCGCGCATTGCGGAAGCGCCGAGGCGAGGTAGTCCCGCTCCTGGTTCCGTCCATTGCGGAAGCTCATGGGACCTCGCCGCGCACGCCTCCGTTCGCGCGAAAGCAGTGCTACGACCCGAGCGTCCTCTGTGTCAGCCCTCCGTCGTGCCTGGCGCTGGGTGTCGCCGGCGGAGCAGGGCGCTGGTCAGCAGGGCGAGCAGAAACGTGCTCGCGCCGGCGATGGCGGCGACGTAGTGCAGGCTGTGCGTGAACGCATTCGAGGCGGCGTGTACCAGCTGGTCTGCGCTCGTGTGGTCGAGCCCGTGGCTTGTGGCTGTGGCGTCGGCCAGGGTCATGGTCGCCGCATGCTGCTGTCCGCTGGAAAGCCCCGGGGGGAAGGGTGTCCTCAAGGCGCGAGCGGTAGACGGCGAGGCCGATGCTCCCGAGAATGGCGATTCCAAGTGCGCCGCCGAGCTCGGCTCCCGTCTCCGAGAGCGCGGAGGCTGCGCGCGCCCGCTGCGGTGGCGCCGCGCCAACGATGAGATCGGTGGCGAGCGCCCCGACCACGCCGCTGCCGATCCCCATGATCAGCGACCCGACAACGAGCACTAAGAGTCCGCTGCTGGACTGGAGCTGGGTCAGCAGCCCTACTCCGCAGGCGGCGACAAACAGCCCGCCGGCGAGGACCCGGGTGGGGGGTGACCGGCGGGTGAGAGGCGGCGCGAGCAGCGATCCGATGACAAGACCGCCAGTGGCCGGAAGCAGCCAGAGCGCGGCCGTGAGCGGCGCTTGGCCACGGACGAGCTGCAGGTATTGGGAGAGAAAGAGGAAGGTGCCGTCGATGACGAACACTGCGGCGTACATCGAGGCCAGCGTGGTGCTGAAGGAGACCGAGCGAAAGAGCCGCAGATCGACGAGCGGGTCGGCAAGCGTCTGTTGGCGCCGGACAAATGCCGTCCCGAGAAACGCGCCGACCGTGATCGCCACGATCGCCTTGGACCCGAACCCGCTCTCGGCCGTCTCCTTGAGACCGTAGATCACCGCAACCACGGCGACAAGCGAGAGCGCAGCGCTGGGTAGGTCGAGGCGGCCCGCCTTGGGGTCACGGAACTCGGGCAGCAGCCGCGGAGCGAGCAGCAGCAGGAGGGCCATCACCGGGACGGCGACGAGGAAGACCGAGCCCCACCAGAAGAACTGGAGCAGCGCGCCGCCGACGAGCGGGCCGATCGCTGCGCCGAGGCTGAAGCTCGCGAGGAGAACGCCGATGGCAAACTTCCGCTGGCCCTCGTCGGCGAACATCGTGCGCAGCAGCGAGAGGGTCGAAGGCGCAAGGGTCGCGCCCGCGACTCCCAGCAATGCGCGCGCCGCGATCAACATCGGCGCGCTCGTCGCAAAGGCGGCGAGCAGGGAGGTGGCGCCGAAGACGGCGGCACCGATGAGGAGCAGGCGGCGGCGGCCGATGCGGTCGCCGAGGTTCCCCATGGTCAGGAGCAGGCCGGCGAGCATGAACCCGTAGATGTCGGTGATCCAGAGCAGCTGCACGCTGCTGGGGTGCAGGTCGGCGGCGAGCTTGGGGACCGCCATGTACAGAACGGTCAGGTCCATCGAGTACAGCAGGCACGGGAGGGCGAGGACACCGAGGCCGAGCCACTCGCGCCTTCCGGCGCGAGTCGTCCGAGTGCGGCGTCGAGGTTGTCGAACGACGCCTGCCAACCGTCCCGGTAGTCGCCCTTCTCGGACTCCGGCAGGCCGCTGTGGGTCATGACGACCGTCGTGGATGCTCCGTGGTCGATGAACTCGACATCAACGAGCTGCCGCGCGAACGTAGCCTCAGCTCTCGGCCGTGGCCAAGCCGCACTCGTCTCTGTCGAAACCGGCACCGCCGGCGCGCTCGCGGCTCCGTACCGCGCCGGTCAGTTCGCTTCCCTGGTCAAGGTGATGTCTATCCACGGCTGCCAATTCGAGTCGTCGTCGAGCGCCTCCCAGTGGCCCGTAATCACGTTGCGCTCGTCGTTGAACGTGCCGGTGAACCGGTCCTTCTCGCTGCGCATCGTCCAGACCAGTCCTCCGTCGTCCGCGACGAGGCTCGCCTCGTAGGCGTTCGCCCCATCGCTGCCGAAATACTGCGTGACGTAGCCCGCGCGGGCAGGGTCGTAGCCGATGATCTCGGCGCCCTCGACCGTCCGGTCTCCGACCTGGGCATCGACGAGATGCAGCAGCGCTCCGCCGGGCAGGCGCTCGTACGTATCGATGGCATCGATTCGGTCCGCCGGGACACGCGGAGCCTCGGTGGTCCATCCTTCCGTCTTCCATCTGCCGATCAGCGCGTCGAGCCGCTCGAGCGCGGCGGCGATTTCGTGGGCCATTCGTATCTCCCTTCGATCTGTCGTTCAGGCGGGCGCGTCTCGGTGTCGCGACTCGCTCGCTCTGCCGCCCGGTTGGGACGGACGCGCCCTACGGCGACGATGCGCGCTGGTCGAGGTCGCTCCCCCGGAGGGAGCGCCGCTCATCGTGCCGAGCCCTCGCTCGGCCGGCGAGCCTCGGCGCGAGGTCTCGACGATCTTCCGCAATCGCCCGTGTCTTCACCTGCGACGACATCGAGCAGATCCACCGAGAGCTGAGCGAGCGGGGCGTCCGGCTCCCTACACCGCCGACCAGGATGGACTTCCGCCGGTGCGCGATGTTCGAGGACCCGGACGGCACCGGCTGCGCCCTCGGGCAGCGGGCCTGAGGGCACGGCCAGACCGATCCGCTGCCGCCGGGCTCCCCTCACGGAGTCGCGCGGGGCACGGCGACGTCGTCCGAAGTCATTTGACCTCCGGCTCGCCACCCGGCCGACCCTAACCGGCGACACGCGCCTCAACGACACGCGCGAGCCCTTCGAGGATGCTCCCCCAGCCGCTCTCGAAGCTGTCCCGCAGCTCCGGGCCGGGGAAGCCGCGCTGGACAATCCGGATCCGGGTCTTCTGGTTCTCCGGGTCAAAGGTCACCCGCACGTGGGTGTCAATGTTGGATCCATCCGGCATCGTCATCATCGACCTGAAGACGAGGCGTCGTGGCCGCTCGACCTGCTCGAACACGTTCACCTCACGAGCCGGCTCGCTGCCCGGAGCGCCGAAGGTGATGGTCCACTGGCCACCCACACGCAGATCGCACTCCGACTCGACGATCCAGTCGGGCGCATCCGCGTACAGCTCCTTTTGCGCGTCCGGGTCGACGAACGCGTCGAAGGCAACCTCGGGCGTCGCATCGAGCAGTCGCTCGACCGTCAGGTCGTGACTCACGTCGCTCCTCCTCTTCTGTTTTCGATGACGCCCTCGAGTCGGTCGAGTCTCTGCTCCCAGCGCCGCCGGTACATTGCGATCCACTGCGATGCGTCGTCCAGGCGCTTGGGGCCGAGCCGGCACTCGCGTGTTCGGCCGCTTCGTTGCGTGGTCACGAGCTGAGCGCCCTCGAGGACACGGACGTGCTTCAGGACGCCCGGCAACGTCATGTCGAGCGGATGCGCCAGCTCCGTGAGGGTCGCGGGGCCGCTCCCGAGGCGCTCGAGAATGTCGCGCCGCGTCGGATCGGAGAGCGCGGAGAACGTGCGATCAAGCGATTGAGACTTTACCACCTGGCTAAGTATAGCCCGGGTGGGTGAGCCGCCAGGACATCAGTCCGTCACGCGGTGCGTGGTCTCTTTCCCATGAACGCAGGCGTCTGCGCCGGAGACGCTCGTCGCTAGCGCAACGGACGAAGACCAGCAGCGACGGCGTGCCCTGAGTTGACGGCTCCTCCCGCGTGTCAGCGGAACTGCCGGGGGCGCGACGCACCCCGTCGTTGGCTTCCGCTTTCGGTTGCGGTGGGTCGAATCTCGGACGGACGACGTCCGCGGTCCTCATCAACGCACCCAGGGCGCACCTGCTTCCGACGAGAGTGGGAATTGGGTGTTCGAGTAGGCGCTCGCCCGAATTCGACTGGGGGTCTCGTGCCTGGAGGGATCCCCAGCCTAGATCGGCTGCGTTCGCAATCACCGGCTCTCGATAGGCCGAAACACGGCGATTACCAGGGAAAGTCGGGGCGACTGGATTTGAACCAGCGACCTTTCGGCCCCCAGCCTCAAAGACCGACACCGTCCACGTTCAACTCACGCCTGGCCACGCACGGACGGCTGCGCTGAGTTCCCCCGACTTTCTCTCAATTTGTTCCCCGTGGCCCATGGGAAGCGGCGGAGTCAGCTGGTTGCTGATCAGTGGCCGGCCCTCGTGCGTTGGGATTCTCAGACGGTCCGCAAGGCCTCGGTCGGTGAGACGTTCGCGGCACGCATCGCGGGCAACAGCCCGGCGATGCCCCCGATCGCGATCGCGGCGGCGATTCCGCCCGCCCATGCCTCGGCGGGGATGACCGTCGACCAGCCTCGGCCCGAGGCATAGATCAGCGTTGCCAACGCGCCCGTCAGCACTCCGGCCGCTCCGCCGAGCAGCGCCAGGATGATTGCCTCGGAGAGGAACTGGGTGCGGATCTGGGTCCTGGTCGCCCCGAGAGCCCTACGAAGCCCGATTTCGGAGCGACGCTCCAGAACCGAGATGACCATGATG
>JBKPIY010000021.1:0-26676 GCA_046730475.1 Actinomycetota bacterium | reverse complement strand
GGGCCCGACGGCGAGATCGACTGGTCGGCGCCGGACGAGGAGCTCCATCGGTTCCATAACCAGCAGACCCGGGAGATGGGCGCGCAACTCTGCGGACGGCGGCTTTACGAGGTGATGGCCTACTGGGAGACCGCCGACGAGAACCCCTCGGCCGCGGAGTACGAGCTCGAGTTCGCCCGGATCTGGAAGGACATGCCGAAGATCGTGTTCTCGAAGACCCTCGAGAACGTCGAGGGCAATGCCAGGCTGGTGAGGGACGGCGCCGCCGAGGAGGTCGCCAGGCTGAAGGAGGAACCTGGAAAGGACCTGGCCGTCGGCGGCGCCGGCCTCGCCTCCACCTTCATCAAGCTGGGCCTGATCGACGAGTACCGGCTCTTCGTCAGCCCGGTCATCCTAGGCGGCGGCACCCCGTACTTTCCCGCCCTGGAGGAGAGGATCAACCTGGAGCTCCTCGAGACGCGGACGTTTGGCGCTCGCGTCGTCTACGTTCGCTACCGGCGGGTGTAAGACGGCCTAGAACGAGGTCGAAGGCGACCAACCGGGCGGGCCAACGCCGCCTGCGGCCGGCGTCGCCTGAAGGTACCCCTCCGGAGCCTCGGAGTGGCGGCGGACGGCCATCAGCCGAACGCGATCTCGCCGCGCAGCTGGCCGGCGAGCTTCTTCTGGACTGCCCGAACCTCGCTGAAGGCATCGCCCAGGTGGCGGCGTCCAGCTGGGTTCAGAACCTTGGGATCGAGGTAGTCGTCCGGCTCGATTCCCCGCTCGATCTGATGGACCTGGTGCTCGAGGCGCGGGCCCTGGAAGAGCTTGAAGGCCTCGCCCAGGGTCCGGGCAGAATTGCTGTCGAGTTTGCCTGCAGTGTCGGCGGCGGTGAGCCGCTCCGGGGTCGAGCCGGAGGCGATCGCGCCAGCCGCCAGGCTCGCGTAGCGGGCGATCGAGGTCACCGGCAGCAGTCCGCCTTCGGACGCGCAGCCTCCGTGATGGAGGAGGCGACCGTCGAGGAACAGCGAGATCACGATCAAGCCCTTGTCCTTTCCGGGGCTCCCTGATGGACTCGCGGATGAGCCGGCGCCATGCGCTGACTGGGCGAACGAAAAGGTCGTGGGCAGCGGTCGCTCCGCGCTTGTCAGCGGCAAAGCCGCAGCGCGCGAGCCCGCCACAGACCCGCGCGCCGAGCGAACGCATGTAGCTCTTCGCCTCCCCGTGATCTTCGTCGCCCTCCCAGGCCAGGGCGGAGTCGATGTCCGAACCGGGGACGGGCTCCCGTCGCCCGTGGCTGCCGAACGCGACCCAGCTCAGCGGGCACGGGGGCGAACCCAGCTCGGAGATCGACAGCTCGATTGACCGCCGGGTGAGCGAGTCGGCGAGCATCGAGATGATTGCGCTCGCTTGGGAAGGGGCCACGTGGGCATCGTGCAAAGACGCAGCAGTGGTGCCCAGACCGTCTGCCACTTCCCTCAACTGATCGAAGTCAAGTGCGTCGGCGATCGCTCGCCGCAGACCTGCCATCGCTTGCCCCTGTTGCGTCTCCTCGCGGCATGCGCCCCGACGCTCGTGGTGCACATGCACCTCGAACGCTTCGTGGCCAGCGGCGGCTTCGTGGCTAGCGCCGGCGCCGGGCTCAGCTCGCGATTGCGTGGCCCGGATGAGTGCTCGGCTTGCCCGTGACCGGTCCGTGGACGGTGCGAGGGCGAGATTGGTCGGCATGGTCACCTCCTGCGTGAGTCGTTGATTCGCCCAGGCTGTCGTCCTGCGCTGGAGGGTGGCTGGAGATCGGCTGCAATCCAGCCGGGCCCAGCCCGCTGACGCCGGCCGAGCATGCCGGGATCGGTAAGCCCTCGGGCCCAAGGTTTTCGCGCGATGGCTGGGCATCAATGCGCCTCAAGATGAGGACAACTCAGAAGCGCTGCGACCGGTGGGCCATGGTGGCGCAAGGTGGAGGGAGCCGACTGCCAGCGCGTCAGACGTTCCCCTCGTGCTCGCCGGGGAGCCCCAGATGGCGGGCCTCTCAATCGATCGTTGTCAAGATGGGCGCCACCGTGAAGCGACTGATTCGCCGCATCGTCCCCTTCCCGGTCCGGCGGGCGATCTGGCGGGTCCGCCGCAATGTTCCCAGGGTGGCCCAGCCGCTGTCGCTGGCGGTTCCTCGGGCCGAGCCGCCGCGGAGGCCGATCCTCGTGATCGGCTGCCCGCGGTCCGGCACCAGCGCCCTGCTTCAAGTGCTGCTTCAAAGCCCGGAGCTTCGCTCGATCCACAACGAGGGTCACATTCTCTGGGATCCCCACCACCACCCCAGGGACCGGGGATGGGACTCGGATGCCCTCGGCCGCGAGGACGTGAGCGAGCGCGAGCGGGCCTACATCTACCTCGCCGTCAGGATGTGGGTCCGCGACCGGCGCTTCGTGGACAAGACCGCCGAGAACTGCCTGCGAATCCCCTACCTGCAGGAGCTGTTTCCCGATGCGTCCTTTGTGTTTCTGCGTCGCCGCGCCGCGGACACCGTCAACTCTCTGATGGAGGCCTGGAGGGCGCGGCCGCGCTTCGTCAAGTATCGGCTGCCCGAACCGCTCACCGGCCTCGGTGAGCTGAGCGGGAACCGGTGGAGCTTCGCCCTGATCCCGGGCTGGCGCGAGCTCCGGGACGCGCCGCTGGAGGAGATCTGCGCCCGGCAGTACATCACCTGCAACACGGCCGCGCTCGAGGGCCGGGAGGGAGTCGACCGATCCCGGTGGCACGAGCTGGCCTACGAGGACCTGGTGGCCTCGCCGACCGAGACGGCGAGGAGGCTTTGCGAGCAGCTCGGCCTCAGCTTCGACCCCGCGATCGCCAGCTACGCGGCTGGCTTCGATCGCCGCCACTCGTCGACGACCCTGACCTCGCCGAGACCGGGGAAGTGGCGAGAGCAGAATGGCCCTGAGATCGAGCGGATCATGCCGCTCCTCGCCCCGGTCGAGAGGCGCCTCGGCTGGCGATCGACGCCCTGAGCCCCTACCTGGTTTCCCGCAGCTCCGCCGCCAGAGCTTGGTACTGCGTCGCCGAGAGCGCCAGGAACGCCTCGGCCCAGCCCCGGCCGCCGAGGCCATTCATCGAGCGCCATCGGGCGATTCCGTCGCTGGCGCTCAGGTCGAGTGCCTGTGACGCGGTCTCGTGAGCGGCCACGGCGGCGCGCTTGCGCTCGATCACCGAGGTGATCTCGACGATCCGATTCGGGACCAGCGCCGTCCACACCTCGTACCCCCACACCTGTGTCTCAGCAGAGTCCTCCACCGCGGTGGCCATGGCATCGGCGACCGCCCGGTGGTCCGAGCCGCCGTCGAGCAGCCATGGCGCGAAGACCGCCTCGGGCTCGAGCTCGGCGATCGCTGTTTGCAGCGCCGCGGTCAGCTCGTCCACCTGCTCCGCCAGGCGCGCGTCGCCCAGGCCCAGGAACCTCGGGGTGGCGCCAACGGCCGCCGCCGCCCGCTCCGCTTCGGCGCGACGACGGCGAGCCGTCTCCTCGGGCGGCCGTTTGGCGCCCATCGTGGCCTCTCCGTCGGTGGCGGTCAGCGTCGTAACCGATGCGCCCGAGTCGGCAAGCAACGCCATCGTGCCTCCGCAGCCGAGGCTCTCGTCGTCGGGATGCGGTGCGACCACCAGGACCCGCCGAAACAAGGGCAGCCCGATCACCGCCCCCGGCCCCCGCAGCGATCGGATCGTGCGGGCCAGCCGCCGCAGGTCCGGGGGAAGAACCGGGCTGGCGCGCGCTATCGCTCTCCTCAGCGGCGCGAAACTCTGCATCGATGGCGGCAGTCTTACAGCCCGAGCTACTTGCCGAGTTATCTTCGTAGGCATCATCTCGATGGCTGATGTGGGGCTCGCCGCGGTGGGCGTCACCCCGCTGGGGGCTCAACGGGGTCAAAGGACCGCGATCGGGTTGAGCGGCGATCCCGTCCCTCCGGTGATCCGGAGCGGAGCGCCAACGAACAGGAACTCCCAGCGTCGCGCCTCCTCACACCGCTCGACGAGATCCTCGAATTGCAGGTAGTCGAGCAGGTGGATGCCCATCGCGTTGATCGCAAAGGACGTGGATAGGGAATCCAACGCCCTCGGTCGTGGACGGGGAGGTGTCGTTGTTGCCGTCAGATCCCAACGCGGCGACGCTCCGCTCCGCTAGGAACCGGGCCGTCGTTGGGTGCAGGCCCGCCCTTGCCTCGTCCGTGTTCCAGGGCCCCATCTCGGCGAGTCGCGGCGCATGACCGGTGCGGACGAGCAGTACGTCGCCGGGGCCCACCGCGATGCCCTGCGCGCGTTCAGCCGCCTCGAGGTCCTCCCGGAACACGTGCTCCCCCGGCTCGAGCCAGGGCACGCCTCGGAGGCGGTGCACGTCGAGCAGCACTCCCCGGCCCACGAGCCCATCCTTGAGTACCTCGATCGACGCGGCGTGGGCGCCGTCCCCGGTGATCGAGTCGCTCGGCGTCCCACCGTAGATCGACCCTTCGTAGGCGACGTGGCAGAGGGCGTCGATGTGGCTGTGCCCGGGGTTGTGGTAATCGAGGCCCACGTAGTCCTTGGCGAAGCGGACGCTTCCCGAACCGATGTCGACGTCGGTCAACATCGTCATGCGGTGCTCTGCGGGCTCGGGGACATCTGCGCGCGCCTTCGTCTTCAGCCTTCTGGCTGAGGGTGACCGTGACCCCACTGCGGACGAGTCGGGCGGCCGCCCTGATGCGATCGGGGGTGAGGTGGTGGAGGGCCCCGCGCTCGTCCCGATCGCCCCACCGGCCCCAGTTGGAGACCGCCTCGAAGAGCGCGTGGAACTCCTCAGAAGAGACCTGGGTTGCGGTGGCGTTCAACGAACTAGCCTAAACCTCCTGGGACGAGTTCGCCGTGCGCGCGTGGTTGCATGTGATCCTGGTCGGCCTGACGACCGGCTCGATCGTCGTCTTCGGCGTCGCCTGCTGGCATCTTCTGCGAGGCCGCAACGTCGAGCTGTTCCGAAAGGCCGCGGAGCTCGCGTTGATCGTCGCGGTCCCGGTCACACTGCTCAACCTCACTGTCGGCAGCAGATTCGGCATCGCCGTCACCAGCGCCCAGGGATGAAGATCGCCTCGGCCGAGGCGCTCTGGCACACGGAGCAGCCCGCCTGCTTCTCGCTGTTCCAGATCGGCGGCTTCAGCGAGCAGGACCAGAATCCGAGCCTGGACATCGAGATTCCCAAGCTGCTCTCGTTCCTCGCCACGGGATCGTTCAACGGCAAGGTCGACGGGCTGCTCCCGCTCCAGAATCAGGAGCAGAAGCAATACGGGCCAGGGAACTAATTGCCATCGATCGAGGCGATCTACTGGGCGATGCGCGTAATGGCGCCCCATCTCGTTCATCGCCGCCGCTGCCGGCTGGATCCTGACCGGCGCGAGCCTCGGAGTGTTCGTGCTGCTCTACGTCACCCTGTTCGTCGCCGACTTCGTGCTCATGCGGCGCTACGCCCGCCTCGATCCGCCTGAGCCGCGTGGAACGAGCGGGGAGCCCTCGGTGCCGGTGGTGTCCTACTCAGCCGTGGATCGTGCAGGGGTTGCTCGAGACCTCGAAGGCGAACTCCCCGAACGTCAGCAGCGCGACGATCTGGCCTACATCGGCACCTTTATCGCCGCTGTTGCCCTACTCGGGGCCTACTTCTATCGAAGGGGCAAATTGGAGTCGAAGCGCTGGTTCCTGTGGACCGCCGTGGTCACGATGGCCTTGCCGAACCCTGCAATTCACCTGATCGGGGTGATGCGGCTGCCGCCGGGGGCGCCTAGGGTGGAAATCTCAGTCGCTGGCCTCGCCCCGTCGGCCCAGGGTCACAATGGACACC
Organism: Actinomycetota bacterium; assembly: GCA_046730475.1. Lineage (GTDB taxonomy): Bacteria > Actinomycetota > Thermoleophilia > Solirubrobacterales > 70-9 > JBKPIY01. Next base: position 20,846 of record JBKPIY010000021.1, on the reverse strand, counting down.
ATCGAAAGCGCTCCCGAAGTCCACGCGTCCGCCGGCGAATCAACCGCGCCGCCAACCCACCGGGTAGTCGTCGTCGGCGGCGGCTTCGGCGGCCTCTTCGCCACCCGTTTCCTGAGGCGCGCGCCAGTTGAGGTGACCCTCGTGGACCGTGTGAACCACCACCTCTTCCAGCCCCTCCTCTACCAGGTGGCGACGGGCATCCTCTCGGAGGGTCAGATCGCTCCACCGATACGCAACATCCTGCGCCGACAGCGCAACGTCCGGGTCGAGCTCGCCGAGGTGGACGGGTTCGACCTCGGGGCACGCACCGTGACCGCCCTGCGAGCCGACGGGGAGCATCTCACCCTCTCCTACGACAGCCTGATCGTCGCCGCCGGCGCCGGGCCGTCCTACTTCGGCCACGACGAGTTCTCTCGCTGGGCGCCCGGGATGAAGACCATCAACGACGCCCTGGAGGTGCGCGGACGGATCCTCGGGGCGTTCGAGATGGCGGAGCTGGAGGAGGAACCCGAGAAGAGGCGGGACTGGCTCACCTTCGTGGTCGTCGGCGGGGGTCCGACCGGGGTCGAGATAGCCGGCCAGATCGCGGAGCTCTCGCGCCGGGTCCTCCCCAGGGACTTCCACAGCATCGAGCCTCAGAGCGCGCGCGTGCTGCTCTTCGACGGAGGCAAGGCGATCCTCGCCGGGTTCGGCGACCGCCTCTCCTCGAAGGGCGCCAAGGAATTGGAACGTCAGGGGGTCGAGATACACACGGGGAGCATCGTTTCCGGCATCGACCGCCACGGCGCCGAGGTCAAGGGCTCCGACGGCGAGGTTCGGCGGGTCAACGCAAGAACCAAGATCTGGGCCGCCGGCGTTCAGGCCTCGCCCCTGGCCAAGATGCTCGCCGAGGCGTCGGGCGCCGAGTGCGACCGTGCGGGTCGCGTCGCGGTGTTGCCCGACTGCTCCCTCCCCGACCACCCGGAGGTGTTCGCGATCGGCGACATGATGGCCCTGGACGGGCTCCCCGGCGTGGCAGAGGTCGCCATGCAGCAGGGCATCCACGCCTCGAGCACTATCAAACGCCGTCTCCGCGGCGAAGGCTCGAAGCCGTTTCGCTACCGCGACCTCGGCAGCATGGCGACGATCTCGCGGTTCCGGGCCGTCGTTAGCTTCAAGGGCATCCGAGTCGCCGGCTTTGTCGGGTGGTTGATGTGGCTGTTCGTCCACCTGACGTTCCTGACTGGGTTCAGGAACAGGTTCATCACCGTCCTCCAGTGGACGCTCAGCTTCCTCGGCCGGGGCCGAAACGAGCGCACCCTGACCGTCCAGCAGATAATCGGAAGGGTGGCGATCGAGGAAGCGGGCGGCCGCCCCTTCCTGCTTCGCCTCGCTTCCGACGAGCCGACCGAGCGCAGCTAGGAGACGGCGCCGGCGCTCCGGCGCGCACGGGCACGCGCCAGCAGCCGGCGCTGCACCACCAGGGTGAGCGAGGTGCCGACCGCCATCATCACCACGTTCGTGCCGAGCACTCGGAGCGTGCCTTCGGCCTTGGCGAGCTCGCCTACACCTAAGGCAACCCCGAGGTAGGCGGCGGCGGGGATCGTCGTCACCGAGATCGCCACTCCGACCCCGGAGCTGGCGCGGGTCTCGAGCGCCAGCATGCCGGCCACTCCCGCCACGAACGCGACCGCGATCGTCTCGTCGCTGACGCTCGTCAGGCCCCCCAGCGCGACCGAGGACGCGTGCAGGCTGAAGCTGGACGGGAGCAGGTCGAGCTGGTCTTGGGCGAACGCGAAGATCGCGGCCGCCGCGCTCGCGACGGCCATGCCGATCACCAGCGTGAGGAGCGCCTCGCCGGCGAGCCGCGGGCTGCGGCCCACGATTCCGACGCCGATCGCAGTAATCGGCAGGAGGTCGGGGCTGACCGCCATTGCGCCGACGATCAGGATCGCGCTGGCTTCGACGACGCCGTAGCACGCGATCACCCCGGCCACGAACATCAAAGTCAGGTAGCGCCCGATCGGCCGCGCGTGTTGCCAAGCCGCGCTCAGGACGTCCGCCCACACGAGGCTCGTGTCGGCGACTTCCGCCGGCATGCGGCCGAGGGCCTCGACCCGCGTCAGGGTGATGCCCTCGTCGGGTATGTCGAGCTCGCGCAGCCTCAGAAGCAACGGGTCGACCGTGTTCGGGCGAACGGTTGCCGAGACCAGGGCCTGGCCCGCCCGGGTGGCCTCGACGATTCGGACCCGGCTGATCCCGTCGAGCTCGTCGAGCGACTCGGCGACCCTGGCAACCGCCGCTGAGGGCCCGAACACCTCGAGGTTGATCACGGTTACCGGCGCGAGCCCGCTGCGCCTTGTCGCCGGGGTCACCGGCTCGGTCGCGCGCCCATCCGGTCGAGCAGGTGATCGCCGACCCGCAGGGCGTTCGCCATCGCGGTCAACGCCGGGTTCACGGCTCCGATGCTGGGGAAGATGCTCGTGTCGGCGACGTAGAGGTTGTCGAGCTCGTGCGCCTTGCAGTTGACGTCGAGCGCGGAGCTGGCGGGGTCGCTGCCGAACCGGCACGTTCCCGCCTGGTGCGCGCAGCCGGCCACCGGGATGTCGGTCTTCATGTACGCGTGCTTGCTGAACAGGTGGTCCGAGTGCATGCCGAGACGTCCGAGCATCGACTTGAGCTTGCGGTACAGCTGCTTCTTCGCCTCGGCGTTCGTCTCCGTGTAGCTCAACGTGAGCTTCCCGTCGCGATCCACCGTGACCCGGTTGTCGGGCTCCGGCAGGTCCTCGGTCGAGAGCCAGAAGTCGACGGCGTGGCGGGCGATTCGCTCGAGGGTCCACTCGGGCGCCAGCTTCGTCTCCCCCGGCTTTTCGCCCCGGAACATCGGAGCCTGGGACTTGCCGACCATCTGGATGTTCCCGAGCGGATGCTCGAACTCGTCGCTCGAGAAGTAGAAGTCGTTCAGCCCCAAGGTCTTCTGGAAGATCGTGGGGTTCTCCTCGCGCGACAGCGCGAGCACCGCGACGCTGCCGTGGTACATGAAATTGCGGCCTACCTGATCGGAGCCGTTGGCGAGGCCGTTCGGGTGCTTGTCGTCGGCGGATGAGAGGAGCAGCTTGGCGGTGTTGGCCGCGCCGCACGCGACCACGACGATGTCGGCGGCAAACGTCTCCCGCTCGCCGTTACGGTTCACCAATACCTCGGTCACGGCCGTGCCGGCCGGGTTCGTATCGAGCGAGACCACCTCGGCGTTCGTGAGCAGGGTGACATTGGGATGCTCGAGCGCGGGCCTCACGGCCAGCACCTCGGCATCGGCCTTGGCGTGGACGAGGCAGGGAAAGCCGTCGCAGTCGGGGCAGCGCACGCAGCGGCTGTAGGGCATGTTGCCCTCGTCCAGCATGATCCCGCAGGGGGCGTGGAACGGGTGGTGCCCGGCGGGCGCGAGGTCGTCCGAGAGCTGCTGGATCCGCGGTTCGTGGGAGACCGCCGGGAACGGATATGGCGCGCTGGCGGGCGGCTCGGTCGGGTCCTCCCCCCGTTCGCCGTGGACCTGGTAGAGCTGCTCGGCCTGCGTGTAGTAGGGCTCGATCTCGTCGTAGGAGATCGGGCCAGCCGGGCGAGACCCCGTCGTGGTGTTGGAGCTCGCCGAAGTCCTCGGCGCGCAGGCGGTAGAGCGCCGCGCCGTAGAGCTTCGTGGCCCCGCCGACGAAGTAGTGCACCTGCGGCTGGAAGGCCTTGCCCTTGGCGTCGTACCAGGTGTCGGGCGAGACGTAGCGGCCGTCGACGAACACTCCTGAGCGAGCCAGTTCTGCGGCTCGCGCGGGAGCCAGTCGCCGCGCTCCAGCACCAGGATGCGCTTGCCGGAGGGCGCCAGGCGGTGGACCAGGGTGCCGCCGCCGGGCCGCTCCCGATCACGATCACGATCACGTCGTAGCGGTCGGGCACTACGAGATCTCCGCCAGGCGCTCCGCGAGGATGATCCGGCCGGCGGCCTCGATCAGCGCCAGGTGGGAGAAGGCCTGCGGGAAGTTGCCGAGGTGCCGGCCGGTGCTGGTGTCGAATTCCTCCGCGTAGAGGCCGAGCGGCGAAGCGACGCTGAGGAGCTTCTCCATCAGATCGCGCGCGCGCTGGTGCTCGCCGACGATCGCCAGCGCCGAGACGAGCCAGAACGAGCAGATCAGGAAGCTCCCCTCCTTGCCCGACATCCCGTCGTCGGTCTCGCCAGTGCGGTAGCGCAAGACGAAGCCATCCTCGGTCAGGTCGTCGGCGATCGCCTCGACCGACCTGCGTAGGCGCTCGTCGTCCCCGGGCAGGAACCCGAAGATCGCCGCCAGGAGCGTCGACGCGTCCAGGGCATCGGTGTTGTAGTGCTGGCGCAGGACGTCGTCGCGGACGCCGTGCTCGAGGATGTCGCTCTTGATCTCGTCCGCCGTCGCCCGCCAGGTTGCCTCCAGGTCCGCGTCGCCGCGCATCCCGGCGAGCTTCGCCGCCCGGTCGAGCGCGACCCAGCACATCAGCTTCGACGAGACGTAGTGCTGAGGCTTTCCCCGGGCCTCCCAGATCCCCTGGTCGGGGTTCTTCCAGACCTTGGTCGCACAGTCGGCCTGGGACTGCACGACGGGCCACAGCCGCCTCGGCAAGCGCTCGGAGCGGCGGGTGTGCAAGAGGATCGAGTCGAGCGCCGCGCCGAAGACGTCGTTCTGGCGCTGGTCGAAGGCGCCGTTGCCAACGCGCACGGGACTCGCTCCCGCGTAGCCGAACAGATCGTCCCGGGTCGACTCGGTGAGGTCGCGACGACCGTCGATCCCGTACATGATCTGGAGCGCCCCATCGTCGTTCGGCTCCAGGTCGGCGACGAACTGCATGAACTCGTCCGCCTCCCAGTCGAGGTTCAGATAATGGAGCGCCTGGAGGGTGAAGGTCGAGTCCCGCAACCAGGTATAGCGGTAGTCCCAGTTGCGCTCCCCGCCCGGAGTCTCGGGGAGGGACGTGGTCGATGCCGCGACGGTCGCCCCGGTCGGCATGTAGGTGAGGCCCTTGATCGCTAGCGCCGAGCGCTGGATCGGGTCGCGCCACCGATGGTCGGGAAGCCGCGCGCGATCCAGCCAACCTCGCCAGTACCGCCTCGTTGCCGCGATCCGGGCGTTCGCATCGTCGAGGTCCCGCGGGGAGGCGAGTCCCTCGGCCCACGACAGCGAGCAGTAGAGCTGCTCCCCCGCCTCGAGGGTGTGGCGGGCGCGAACCCGGTTGCCCTCGATCCCCATCGCCATGTCGGTCGCGAGGCGGATCGTCACGTCCGCGCCCGTCGCGTCAGCGGTGTGGCGGTCACCGCCGACGAGCTCCCACTCGGCGGGAACGCGCCCGTAATCGAACACCGGCTCGCAGACGAGCTCGAACTCCACCGCGCCCTCGAGGCAGAGCACGGTTCGCACCAGCATGTGCTCCCCGTCCTCGTCGGCCGGCGGACGGGTGTGTGGCGTCACCGTGTCCTCGCCCCGCGAGGGTCCCATGGTCAGCGCATCGAATACGGTGGCCCAACCGGTCGTGGTCTTCCAGGTCGTGGCGACCATGTTCGTCCCGGGTTCGTAGATGCGGGCGCTGGGTACGTTGATCCCGAAGGGCCCGAGGCGGAAGGTCCCGGCCTCGCGGTCGAGCAGGGTGCCGAACACGCTCGGCGAGTCGAAGCTCGGCACGCAGAGCCAGTCCACCGCGCCGTCGGGAGCCACCAGGGCCCCGGTGTGGCAGTTGGAGAGAAAGGCGTAGTCCGCGATCGGCGGGAAGGGAGACGGGGCCGCGGCGGACTGGGCCCCCCGCTTCGCCGCCGCTCCCGACGGCTTGAAGCGGGGGGAGCGGGAGCCCTGCGTTTTCTTGGCGCCCTGCTTCTGCGCCTTGACGTGCTCGGCGCTCATGACGGCATCCACGGGGTGTGCCAGGTGCCATATCCGGACACCAGGTCGTTAGCGGCCGCTGGGCCCCACGATCCCTTCGCGTACTCATGCACCGGCGGGGGTGCGTCGAGCAGCGGCTGCAGGATCCGCCAGGTCTCCTCGACGCTGTCCTGCCGGGTGAAGCGGACGCTGTTGCCCATCATCGCCGCGTGGAGGAGCACCTCGTAGGGCGTCGGGCCCTCGCCCCCCTCCTCGGCGAACTCCATGTCGAGGTTGATCTGCTCTGGCTCCGGCGCGTCGCTGCGCTGAGCGTGGATGAGCAGCTGGATGCCCGTCGTCGGATCGAGCCTGACGACGAGCTGGTCCGGCTCGGGTAGGTGGGTGATTTCGGGGTGGAAGCCCAGCCGCGGAGCGCGGCGGAAGACCAGCCGCAGCTCGGTCTGGGTTGCGGGGAGGTCCTTTCCGGTGCGGAGGAAGAACGGCACCCCGGACCAGCGCCAGTTGTCGATCTCCAGGCGCAGCGCCGCGTAGGTCTCCGTGGTCGAGTCGTCGGCGACCCCGTCGATGTCCCGATACCCCTCGTACTGGCCCCGCACGTAGTGGGCAGGGTCCGCGTCGCGCATCGAGCGAAAGACGGCGAACATGTAATCCTTCAGGGTCGCTGGCTCGTGGCCCGCCGGCGGCTCCATCGCGGCCGCGGCCACCACCTGCATCATGTGGTTCACGACCACGTCACGCAGGGCGCCTACCGGGTCGTAGAAGTGGCCGCGGTCCTCGACGCCGAAGCTCTCCGCCATCGTGATCTGGACCGAGGAGACGTAGTTGCGGTTCAAGATCGGCTCGAACATCGCGTTCGCGAACCGCAGGAAGAGGATCTCGACCAGGCCCATCTTGCCCAGGAAGTGGTCGATCCGGTAGAGCTGCGACTCGTCCAGGTATTGATGAACCTCGTCGTTGAGCTCTCGTGCCGAGGCGACATCGTGGCCGAACGGCTTCTCCACCACGACGCGCGCGTTCTTGGTCAGGCCCGCGTCGGCCAATCCCTTGATCACGGTGCCGAACAGAAACGGTGGGATCTCGAGGTAGAAGACCGGGGTCGTCGCGCTCTTGATCTCGGCCGCAACGCGCGCGAAGGTCCCCGAATCCGAGAAGTCGCCCGCCACGTACGACAACCGCGCGGCGAGCCGGTCGAAGACCTCCTCGTCCAGCGTCTCCCCGGCGCCCTCGATCGAGTCACGGGCCCGGTGTCGGAGATCGTCCACAGTCCAGTCGTCGACCGCCACCCCGACGATCGGACAATCGAGCATGCCGCGGCGCTCGAGCCTGTACAGCGAGCGGAAGGTCATCACCTTGGCGAGGTCGCCGGTGATCCCGAAGATGACCAATACGTCGGCGGGCCGCGAATCGCCGGCCTCGGCCTTGACCGGCGCCGGCGATGTGGACTTGGTGGCAACGGCCATCACTCAACTCCCGTCTGGGGTGGACTGGGGGTGGACTGCGCTGCGCAGATCCTCCAATCGAGGTGGCGCTCGCGCATCATACGATCAGGGTGAACTTGAGAACGATCCCTCCGCGAGGCAGATGACCCTGTCGCCGGGGTTTGTGTCGAGCCTCGAGCCAGCGGTGGCGATTCGCAAACTTCCGTCGCCTGTGACCAGGAACAGCGGAGTCAGTCCATCCGCAACAGTCAGGTGATCCGATCCCCGATCCCGTGGTAGCTCGACGAGGTGAGCACCGGCCTCAAAGCGCCGGGTCACCTCACCGAAGGTGAGGTCCTTCGCAAACAGGAGGGCGCCCTCGGCATATGCGGGCCCAGGCTCGAGCTCGCCCTCGGCGGGGGGGAGCCGGTACACGCGGCCAGTCCCGAGCTCCTGGCGCAGCTCGAAGGCAGCCAGGGCGTTGAAGTCGTCGCTCTCGGTCAAGAGCAGCGCGTCGCTTACCTCCTCGAGCTCAGCCTCGCGGCTCTCGACGTCGACCCCGAGGGGGACCCTGCCGGCTTCGAGTCCCGCCTCGCGGGCCGCTGCCCGCTCGTCCCGGCTGCCGGTCCACAGTCGCACCCTCAGGCCGGCCGCCTTGAGAGCCTGGGCGATCGTCCGCGCCCAGGCGTGGCCGCCGACGACCAGGATCACCGGCGCTCCCGCGCCAGCCACCCCGAGAAGCCGTGCCATCGGCCCAGCCGTGAGCCCGTAGAGGACGACGGTGCCGAAGATCACCACGAACGCGATCGGCAGGATCTGATCGGCTCGGCTCACGCCGGCCTGCGTCAAGGACAGCCCGAACGCTGAGGCCGTCGCTGCTGCGACGATTCCGCGAGGCGCCATCCACGCGACGAAGGCTCGCTCGCGCAAGCTGAGCGGCGACCTCCACGCCGCGAGCGCGACGACCAGCGGCCGGATGACGAACACCATCACCGCGATCAAACCGAGGCCCTCCGCAAGGACGGCGCTCACCTGGGACGGCTCCACGGACGCCGAGATGAGCACGAAGAGCATCCCGATCAGCAGGCTCACGAGCGTCCCGTGGAACTCGAGGATCCGCGACACGTCGAGCTGTTGCTGGTTCGCAATCGCCATCCCCATCACAGCCGCGGCGACGAAGCCCGAATCCTCCCGCAGCAGATCGGCCCCGACAACGGCGCCGGCAACGATCATCAGCGCCGCGCCGATGGCGTGCCCAGGGGCGGAGCGCTGCAGGGTTCGAAGCAGCAGCCAAAGCAGCGCCGCCCCAGCGAGTCCAACAGCCACTCCCACGCCGAGGCTCAGCGCCATCTCGCCGGGATGGAAAGATCGATCCCCGGCGGCCCCCTGGAGGACCGCGTTGAACGCGATCACCCCGAGCAGTGCTCCGATCGGGTCGATCAACGTCCCCTCCCATTTCAGAACCGACCGCACCCGCTCCGATGGACGCACGAATGCCAGCAGCGGCAGCACCACCGTCGGACCCGAGACGACGAGGATCGCGCCCAGCACCGATGAGACCCCCCAACTGAGCCCGAAGATGAGCTTCACCGCGGCTGTCACGCCGGCCAGGGTCAAGAGCGCTCCAACCGAGATCAGCCCGAGCACGACCCTCCGGATCCCGCCGCGGAGCTGTTGAAAGCGCAGGCGTAAACCCGCCTCGAACAGGATCAGACCGACCCCAAGGTCGACCAGCGGCGTGAAGGTTGCACCGAAGAGGTTGTCGGGGTGCACGTCGTCGGTGACGATGCCGGCGACGAACCCGACCGGAAGCAGGATGACGATGGCCGGCAACCCCACGCGGTCCGCCAGCAACCGCGACGCGATCGCCAGCACGATCACGAGTCCGAGGCCGGTGAGAAGGTCGTTCGTCGAGAGCACGCGTCAGCCCCATGCCCATCGTATGGTGCGCCCGGAGGGGCGCCATCACACGATCAGGATGAAACCTGAGCCCCTAAATCACCCTGTTCGGGCGATGTGCTGCCGGGGAGGCGGCCCGTACGGTGGTCTTGCGCCGCCGAGCGATTGACGACTGCCTGAATCTGAATCGGGCGATGGGGCGATGGGACCGACCCGGCCCAGGCGGCCATTCACCAGGAGGAATCAAGAAGAACCAGGAAGGACCCCCCAGGGCGAGGAAGGGAGCTCAAATGGCAGAGGTTGAAGCAAGCACCCACGAAGCCCTGGCGGGAATCTCGGCGGGAAAGCTCGAGACCCTGGAGGGGGCCCTCGGCCTGCGGGAGGAGTATTGCGCGGCGACCGGACTAGATGAAAAACGTTCGCGCTGGTCAAGATCGCGGCCTTGATCGCGCTCGACGCCCCGCCCGCGTCCTACGCGTGGCAGGTTGCCAGTGCGGTCGAGGTCGGGGTCAGCCCCGAGGACATCTCGGGGTTCTCCGCGCGGTGGTCCCGCAGGTGGGCGGCCCTCGGGTCGTCGCGGCGGCGCCCGAGATCACGCTCGCCCTGGGGCTATCGCTGCCCCAGGGGGAGCTTCGTAGTGAGGCCCGCCATGCCGCTGATGCGACCAAGGCCTCGCCGACCCGCATCTCGTGCACGCCGGCTCTGTCCGGCGCTGCCGTTCGCGGGGCGCTCCTGTTTCAGCTGGCGCTCATCCTGGGGCTGCTCGGAGTCCGTGGAGCCCGCGATGCCGTCGAACAGCGACTGGTCGACCGCGAGCAGCAGGTCGCGGTGGAGGGAGCGAAAGCCGTTGATCATCCCGTTGTGGACGAACAGCCAGCGCCCATGGCGGAAGGGATGGCTGTTGGTCTGCTGAACGGCGCTCCCGATCGCGGCACGAATATGGGCGAGGAACAGGGGCGATTCGATGTGGTCGCTGAGCTCGCGGAGATTGGCGTCCCAGGCCGGGCTGATGCTGCGGTAACGGGCGGGACGCTGCGGTCGGCGGCGCTAGCCGCGGCCCTCGAGTCCGCCCCGCCACCCGGAGAGGATCTCGTGGACGGCGGCGGCGCCCACGATCGGCTCGTCGGGGAGCGGCAGGCGCTCGGGATAGAGGATGAAGGGGCGCGTCTGGGGGCCCCCGAGGCCGCCGTGGAAGGAGATCAGCTCCTCGAAGGCGCAGCCCTCGTCGAGCTCGGGGTCGTAGAAGCTCCCGACCATGATGTCGGCGACGTGCGGGAAGCCGTCGGTGCGCAGCAGGTGGCGCGGCGCGGTCGGCGAGTACCGAGCGAGCGGGTCCTCGCCCTCGATGCGCCCATTCGCCAGATAGTGGGCGCCCCTTGCGCCGAGCGCCACCGGTCCGTGCTCCGCGGAGCGGATGAGAAGCCAGCCGATGTGCGGGTGCTCGCGCAGAGCCGGGATCAGATTCGGGTGGCGCTCGTCGATCTCCTCGAGGGTGAACCGGCGCTTCTCCTCCATCAGATAGACGAGCCCGAGGTTGCCGGAGCCGAGGACGACGACCTCTCGATCCGAGACGTCGTTCTTCGGGCGCTTTGCCTTCGTCCGGCCGGTCGCCTCGGTGGCGGCATGCCCGACCATTGCGCGCTGCTCGTCGCCCCCCGCGAACCCGGTCACCTCCCCGCTCGTCAGCGAGCGCTCGACGAGCTGCTCCAGGCCGTAGCCGTTGCGCTGCTTGAAGGTCGCGCCCTGGGTCTGACCGTGGTCGGAGAGCACCACGATCTCGTACGGGCGGGGCGCGTATGCCCGCGCCCGCTCGATCCGGCCGAACTGCTGGTCGAGCTTGCGCAGGGCCTCCATCGTGTCCGCCCGCTGGAGACCGGAGTGGTGGGCGACCTCGTCGTAGCTCGAGAAGGTGGCGTAGACGGCGGGGCGCCCCCGCATCATGTCCGTGAGGACGCCGTACACGATCAGGTCGCGGACGATCACGCACATGGTGGCCCGCAGGAACGGATAGATCCCGCCGCGGTGGCCGCGGGGGCGCACGTCACGCCGGGCCGAACGGATCGCGGCCGTCCACTCGAGCATCACCTCCCACCCGAACAGAACGAGCGCCCGGGTGACGTTGAAGCCGTTGGCGAAGAAGGCCCGGTAGCCCGGGTTCGCCCTCTTCTCCGCCTCCATGCGGCTGACTGTGAGGATCACCTCGTCGGCCTCCCCGGAGAGCAGGTTGCCACGACTCGCCCCGCCGTCGACGAGCAGCCCGGCGCCGCTCGAGTGTCGCCGCTCGATCTCGGCGCAGTCGTCGGGCGCCGAGCAGGCGACGAGCGTGCCGGCCTCCTTGTCCACCCACCGGAAGGCCGGGATGTCCTCGTTCGATCCGAGCAGGATTCCGGCCTGGCTGGCGCCGGTCTGCGATGAGAGGTCGGGCTCCCATTCGGCGAGGTGGTAGCCGCCCTCCGCAATCCACCGCGCCATCGTCGGCGCGCTTCCGTCGCGCATCGCGTCGCGCAGGACCGGCAGCGCGAGCCCGTCGATCTCGAGGAAGATGATCCCCGGCAGGTCGGTGCGCGCCTGCTGCCCTTGGCGGCGCGCAACCCGCTGGACCACCCGCAGCGTGTACTCGTCGTCGTCGTCCGCGCCGGTCAGGACTTGGAGCACGATCGAGACGGCGGCGATCACCAGCGCCGCCAGGAGCGCGTCCCCGAAGGAGTCGACGCTGATGAAGTCCGGAAGCGCGTCGCTTGACAGCTTCAATGCGGCCGCGTCGACGAGCAGCAGGAGCACGAAGCCAAACACAAGCGTGAGCGGCAGCCGCAGCGCGGCGACCAGCGGAGGGAGAACCGCGTTGAGCACCGCGATCAGCGCGGCGACGAGGAACGCTCCGCCAGCTTCGTCGAGACTCACACCGGGCACGAGGGCGGCGGCGATGTACACCGAGGCGGCGGCAACCGCCCACGAGACCACCAGCCGGAGAGGGCGCAGCCGCGGCTTCGCCGGCTGCCATCCCGCGCCCGCACCGTACGCCGGCAACGTCATGCTGCACCGCGGCGACAGGAGTGTCCAGCGGGGTGGCGAAACACCACGAGATGGAGAAGCGGGCGCCGCCGGGTCGGTTCCGCCGACGGGTGGAGAAGCGCGTTGAGCGAAAGGGCCTGCGCCCGCGCTACGCCGCGTCCGTGATCGTCGTGTCCTGGGGCGCCGGGATCGTGGTCTTCGGCGTGGTCGAGCATCTGATCGACCCCGAGACCTTCGACAACGTCTGGCTTGCCATGTGGTGGGCGATCCAGACCGTCACCACGGTCGGGTACGGCGACATCGTTCCGGCCCAGACCGCCGGGAAGGTGATCGCCTCCGTCCTGATGCTCGGGGGCCTGTCGCTGTACGCGGTGGTAACCGGCGTGATCACCAGCGTCTTCGTGACTCGGGCGCGGGCTGACCGCGAGGCGGCCGAGGATGATCCGATAATGCAGGGGCTCGAGGAGTTGAACCGGCGGCTCGACTCCATCAAGGCGGATCTTGGCCGCCTGGAGCGAGGAGCGGGCTGAGGAGCAACCCCGCCGGCGTCCGTCGGTCCGAAGGCAGATACGCGCCTCCCCAAACACGGTGATTTCGCTAGACGCAAGCGCCCTCACTTGGCAGCGCTGGGGTCGTCGGCTCCGCCGCCGCAGCAGCCTTCGCGCCCTCGCCTTGGCGGCCTCAGAGCTGGGGCGCGGGGACAAGGCCAGGGTCATGAGATACGCGACGACAACGCCGACGATGATCAGAGGCCCCGCACCCACGCCGGCCGTGGACGTGAGCAGCACGCCGAGCACGGCCCCGGCCAACGGCAGCCTGAGCACGGACGTCACCGCGGCCCCGATGCCCACGGCCACCGCCGGCGTGAGGGAGAACCCAGGGAGCTGGGCGGCCATCAAGCCCCCGGCTGCGCCGAGGAAGAAGGCCGGGAACACCGGACCGCCCCGGAAGCTGCCGAGCGAGAGGCCGTAGGCAAGCCCGCGATCCCGATCGCGGGGAGGACGAGGAACGGGCGCGATCCCGCGACGCGCTGGGTTTCTCGCCCGAGCCGGAAGATCGCGACGGCGCCGACGGCCACCGTGGCCGCCAGCAGGATCGTCCAGCCGAGGTCGGCGGCGTCCGGACGGGCAAAGGCCGGCAGCTGCAGGGCGCTGATCGAGATATCGGAGGTGCTCAGCCCGGTCCACGATCCCATCCCGATCCAGACCAGCGACCCGATGCCGGAGGCCAGCAGGCCCGGGACCAGCACCAGGGGCAGCATGGATCCACCCAGCCCCCCCGCTTCGATCAGGATCACCGCCGCGATGATGGGCGAGCCGAACAGGAAGGCGAGCGCCGAGAACATCGCCGATGCCGCGATGACGGCGCCCACCTCTGGTGGCGCATCCCTTTGGAGCAATTGCACGGCCAGCAGCCCCAGGCCCCCGCCGATCGCGATCAGGGGGGCCTCCGGGCCCGGGACGAGCCCGAGACCGATCGACGCGAGGCCCGCGAGGATCACCCCTGGCACCTCGACGGGCTGGGTGGGCGCGGCATTGAGGCCCTCGGCGGGAATGTGACCCCCGCGACCCGGAAGGCGGACGATCGCGAACGCGGCGATCACGCCGGCGATCGCGAGAATGGGAAGGGACCACCAGAGGGGAGCGCTGTCGTAGCCAAGGTCCTTTGGGATGTCGATGAACACCCCTCTGCATATGGAACGCCAACTCGAGGAAGCCCCATGCGGCGAGGGAGGCGGCGACACCCACCACCGCCGCGAGGACGAGCAGCGCGAGGAACCGCCTGCTGCGCATCATCGAGGCGGGGTCAGGCGGCGAGGCGGCGGTCTCGGCCATGCCCGGCTCACCCTAACGGCCGGGCTCCCGACCCTCGTCATCCGAAGAGGGTGATCATGCGTACGTGACCCGACCCCAGGGTGGGCGGCGGGTTAGAGACCCGTCTGCGCGGTAACCGTGCCTTTCTCTACGGCGTCCCTCAGGGCCTCGTAGTCGCGCTCGTTTTGATCTGCGTAGGCCTCGGCGAAGTCGGCCATCGCCTGGTCGAACGAGCCTCCGGAACCGAGATACGCCGCGATCGCGATCCGATCCCCCGAGCGCGCGTGGGCGCGAGCCAGGGTCGAGCCGCAGATCTGGGCATACGCGGTCATCTCCCTGGGAGACATGACATCCACGCGCGCGGATCCCTTTTGATCCCACAACTGGCGGAGATAGAAGTGGCGTCGCTTGCCATCGGGTCCCTCCGCGGTGAGCCAGCCCAGGAAGATGTCGCCAGCTGCCTGCATCAGTCGCTGCCCCTCCACTACCCGCTGCCCGTGGTGGTCGTACTCGCTCGGCGCCGTGAGTGGCTCGAGCACCGAGGCCTCGGCCTCCTGGCCTGGAGAAACAGGGGATCGCGACCATCGCGCCCCGCGAACAGCACGATGAATGCCCGGGTTCCGACGCTGCCGACCCCGACCACCTTGCGGGCGGTATGTAGGTAACGGAACTCCTCGAACAGGCGGCGGCGATCGTCGGACAGGGTGCGCGGTAACCGTCGAGGACCCCCCGGATCCGATCCCCCGCCTCCTCGACCCGGGTGGCAAAGAGCTCCTCCAGCGGGACGATCAGCGGTGGGTCGCTGATGATTCGCGGTTCGCCGTCCACCTCGTGGGTCAGCTTGGCGAAGGCGCGCAGGCTGTCCTTCGTCCGGGCCTTCGCGACGTTGCGCTCGAAGGCCTTGATCTCCTTCTTCTTCGCCTCTCCCGCCCAGTGTTGGAGCAGCGACGAGACGTCGACACGTTGGTGCCAGACGTCGAGATTCCGCTTCTCCGATAGGTCGCGCATCTCCTCCTCGTATTTCCCCGCGGCGGTGATCACGATCGACCGTCGTTCGGCCGTGTCGAACCCGCGCTCCCGGCCGGCGACCTCGAAGCTCGCGGCGAGCCGCTTCGTCCCAGCCCTACTCCCGGGAACGTCTGGCGATCATGCTCGGCTCGCTCGGGCGAGCGCCTGGCGCAGCTCAGGCTCCAGGCGGACCGACTCCACGCCGAGCCAATCGGCGGCCGCCGGAACTACCAGGGCTTGGCGGGAAGGGCCCCTGACCTGCGCGCGGGAACGACGGCCAGCGCGAGGCGGCCGAGCGTGAGCGCGCCCAGCATCAGCCCGAAGTCGCGCAGGGCGATGTCGTAGTACTCGGGCGGATTGTTCGTCAGCAGGTTGATCCCGATGCCCGCCAGCCACCCGGCGACGACGAACGCGCCGATTCGCGGGGCAAGCGCGACGAGGATCCCCGCCAGGATTTCCACGCCCCCGACGAAGTACATGAACTCCTGGCCGCTGCCCGGGACGATGGTGTTGATCCAGCCGGCCAGGTAGTCCGGCCAGTGGACGGACCAGTTGAAGAACTTGTCCACCCCGAAGAGGATCGGGGCGACCGTGAAGCCAATCCGCAGCAGCCAGAACGCCTGGTGGGCGGCCGTGCTGACGGCCGTACCGGCATCCGGCTGCCCGGTCGCCGGATGCTCGCGCGATGGCCCGACGGTGGCGACCCGCGAAGGTGCTCCGAGTCTCATGACGCCTCCTTGTCCCCGCGCCCGAACGGACGGCGGGCGCGGCTCGATTATCCGCGTACGTCCCCTTAGCGTCCCGTGGCCCTCGTTTCCTTACCCCTCGATCTCTCCAGACGGCCAGACGGGCCTATACGCAGGTAAGAACGGGCGGGTCCGAGACGCAAATTGGACATGAGCTCGGGATCCCGGCACGCGGCCCTCGTCGCCTCGGAATCGAAGAGCGTGATTGCCTGGCACCGCGAGCGACTGCGCGCCGCGGGCTTCGACCACGCTCTGGCGGAGCAGCTCGCGGATGACGGTGGGATCGACCTGCACGCGATCCTCGGGCGGATCGATCGAGGCTGCCCGCCCCAGCTGGCCGCGCGCATCCTGGCGCCGCTCGACACCGAGAGGCGGCCACCTTGAATGGCGCCTCGGCTGTTAGCGTCCTTGAGACCGCATCGCCACGGCCACAGCCCATGGCGCGCCCGCAAGCTCAACCGGATGTTGCGCCGGACGCAGAGTCCCGCGCCTGGCTGGCGGCGCTGCGGTCCGAGGGCCACGCCCGTGACGAGGCGGTCGCGCGTCTCCACGACCTCCTGGTTCGTGCCGCACGGTTCGAGGTATCCCGCCGCCGGGCTGCATTCCCACACCTGCGGGGCGACGACCTCGACGATCTCGCGGTTCAGAGCGCCGACGACGCCGTGGTGGCCGTGCTGGCCAAGCTCGACCGGTACCGGGGCGCGAGTCGCTTCACCACCTGGGCATACAAGTTCGCGCTACTCGAGGCTGCGGTGAAGCTGCGCCGGCTCGCCTGGCAGGGCCGGGAGATCCCGCTCGAGCCGGAATCCTGGCCCTCGCTTGCCACCGAGGGCGACGTGACGCACGATGGCGCCGAGAATGCCGAACTGCTCGATGCTCTCCGGTCGGCGATTCAAACCGAGCTCACGCCGCATCAACGCGAGGTCTTGATCACGATCGCGCTGAACGGCGTGCCGATCGACGTGCTTGCGGAACGCCTGAATACGACCCGCGGTGCGCTCTACAAGACCCTGCACGACGCCCGCAAGAAGCTTCGCGCGCGGCTCGCCGGGATCGGCCTCGGCCTCGATCTGGTCGGGCAGGGGGAGAAGCGATGAGCAAGGGCCGGGACCGCGATCGGGAGCCCGCGCTACGTCGTCTCGTCGGCCCCGCCGGGCCCGAGCTGGGCTGCGATCAGTGCTTCGAGCACCTCGATCGCTACGTCGAGCTGGAGCTGGCAGGCTCCGACGCGGACGCAGTAGTGCCCGGCATGCGCGCGCACCTCGAGGGCTGTCCCGCCTGCGGTGAGGAGTACGAGAGCCTCCGAGCCCTGGTCGAGCGCACCGCTCGGAAGAAGCTCATCTGAGCATGGAGCGAGAGCGGCCGGTCGCGGCTTCGGCGGCGCGGGTTGGGGGCTATGCGCCGCTGCGCGACTACGCTGCGATCGGCGACGGGCGAACGGTCGCGCTCGTTGCGCGCGACGGCTCGATCGACTGGCTTCCCCTGCCTGACCTCGATTCACCGAGCGTGTTCGCGGCCGTCCTGGACCGCGAGCGGGGCGGGCGCTTTCAGCTGGAGCCTGAGCTGCCGTATGGGGTCGCGCGCCGTTACCTGCCCGGCACCAACGTGGTCGAGACGACCTTCGTCAGCGCGACCGGGACGGTGCGGGTGACCGACGCCCTGACGCTGCCAGGCTCCGGCCTCGGGCCGTTCCGGGAGTTGCAGCGGCGGATCGAGGGTCTATCGGGGCGGGTGTCAATGCGCTGGCGCGTCGAGCCGCGCTTCGGCTACGCCGAAGCCCGGGCGCGGTTCGGGCACAGGATGTGCTATCCGATCGCGACGGTTGGAAGCGATGCGCTCGGATTGGTTGGGTTCGCCGCCGGCGAGCCGGAACTGATCGCGGACGGGTGGAGCGGGAGCTTCGAGGCGGCGGAGGGATCCACGGCGCTCCTAGCGCTGTCGTTCGCCCACCAGGAGCCGATCGTCTTCCCAGGGCGGAGCGAGCTCGACGCGCGTTTCGAGCGCACCTGCGCGACCTGGCGACGCTGGGCCGAGGATCGTCGCTACGAGGGTCCGTGGCGCGAGGCGGTGATCCGCAGCGCGCTGGCGCTGAAGCTGCTCGTGTTCGCGCCGTCCGGCGCCGTGGCCGCGGCGGCGACGGCATCGCTCCCTGAGGAGATCGGCGGCGAGCGGAACTGGGACTACCGCTACTCCTGGATCCGCGACAGCGCGTTCGCCATCGACGCCTTCCTCCAGCTCGGCTGTCCTGTCGAAGCGCAGGCGTACTTCTGGTGGCTGATGCACGCCACGCAACTCACCGCCCCGCGCCTGCGTGTCCTCTACGGTCTGGACGGCGGCACGCGCACGAGCGAGCGGGCGCTGGCGCTGGGGGGTTACCGCGGCTCGCGGCCGGTCAACGTCGGCAACGGCGCCGCCGGGCAGCTTCAGCTCGACACCTACGGCGAGCTGCTGCAGACGGCCTGGCTCTATGCGCGCGGCGGAAACCGGATCGATCGCGACGTCGGGAAAAGGCTCGCCGACCTCGCCGACTTCATCTCGGCGGCCTGGCGCCAGCCCGATTCCGGGATCTGGGAGGTCCGCAGCGATCCGGTCCACTTCACCCAGTCGAAGATGATGTGCGCGATTGCCCTCGACCGCGCCGCGCGACTCGCCGAGGACAACCTGATCCCCGGGCGCCACCTGATCCGATGGCGATCCGAAGCGAGCGCGGTCGGTGACTTCGTCGATCGGCACTGCTGGTCAGAGCGAGAGCGCACATACGTCCGCTTCGCAGGCGGCGACGAGCTGGACGCGAGCCTGCTCCTCGCCACGCTCCACCAGTACCCGGACCCGCGTGAGGAGCGGCTGCGGTCGACAGTCGATGCGATCCGCCGTGAGCTCGCAGACGGCCCTTTCGTTCACCGCTACACGGGCGAGGACGGCGTCTCCGGCTCGGAAGGGGCCTTCGTTGCCTGCTCGTTTTGGCTCGTCGAGGCCCTCGCCCGCACCGGCCGCGCCGAGGACGCAAGCGACCTGATGAGGGAGCTCGTCGACCTCGGCAACGACGTCGGCTTGTACAGCGAGGAGATCGACCCCGAGAGCGGCGAGTTCCTCGGCAACATGCCCCAGGGCTTGTCCCACCTGGCGCTGATCAGCGCCGCGGGTGCCCTCGCCGAGGTTGGCGGATGAGCGTCTGGGGCGCTTTCGCGGGCGGGTTCGTCGGCACGCTCGTCTTGACGACCGCCCTGCGGGCTGCGAACGAGCTGAAGCTGACCCGGATGGACCTGCCGTTCTTGCTCGGCACCGCGCTCACCACGGACCGGGCCCGCGCGAAGGCGATCGGCTACGCGCTCCACTTCCTCTTCGGGCAGTTGTTCGCGCTCATCTACTACGGGATCTTCATCGCGATCGACCACAGCGGCTGGTGGCTGGGAGCGATGCTCGGCGCCCTCCACGGCCTGTTCGCCGGCACCGCCCTCGTCAACATCCTGCTCCCGATCGTCCACCCGCGAATGGGCTCCCCGCTCACCGCCGCGGGCACGGCGGCGCTCCTCGAGCCGCCCGGCTTCCTGATGCGCAATTACGGCCTGCAGACGCCGGTCGTCAGCCTCCTCGCACATGTCGCCTACGGCGCCATCGTCGGCGGCTTCATCTCGCTCGCCTGAACAACGAGCCTTCGGGAACAGTCAGCGGCGTATTCCGGAACGGCCGGTCAGGACGCGCCGATGAAGTCAGCACTCCTCTTGCGCCGCTCGGCGAGCGCCGACGTGACGATCGCCAGCGCGAGAGATCCCAGAACGACGCCGAGCGACAGCGCGACCGGCGGATGCCATATCCGCTCGAGCAGCATCTTCGCGGCGACGTAGCCGAGGATCGCCGCCAGCGCGAGGTTGAGGTGGCGGAAGCGGTTCAGGAGGTCGATGAGGACGAAGTAGAGGCTGACCATGCCAAGCAAGCTGAACGCGTTAGCCGCGAATACGACGAAGGTGTCGCGGGTGACGGCGAAGATCGCGGGGATCGAATCGATCGCGAACAGCAGGTCGAACGCCGCCACCATCACGAGCGCGGCCAGCAGCGGGGTTGCCCGCCGGTGTCCGCCGGACGAGGTCGTCAGGCGTGACCCGTCGTAATCGGCTGACAGCGGGATCACCCGTCCAAGCAACCGGATGGGGATGCTCGACTCGGGATCGATCCGCTCGCGGTCCTGCCGGGCGATCCTGACGGCCGTCACGGCGAGGAGGAGGCCAAGCGCATAGGTGGCGGCCTCGAATGCGTCGAGCGCGGCGGCGCCCGCGACGATGAACACCGCCCGGAGCACGATGGCGAGGCCGATGCCGCAGAGGAGCACCGTGCGGCTCTGGTTCTCTGGTACCGCGAAGAACGAGAGCACCACCGTGAACACGAACAGGTTGTCGAGTGACAGCGACTTCTCGATCAGGAAGCCGGCGAGGTATTCGCCCGCCGCGACTCCGTCTCCGCCGATCGCCAGCAGGGCGGCGAACCCGAGGCCGGCGATTGTCCAGCCGAGCGACCAGAGCAGCGCCGAGCGAAGCGACGGAGCCCCGTGCCCACCGAGATAGAGGTCCAGGGTGAGGGCGAGGACGACGAATGCACTGAGCGCGGCCCAGGCGAGCATGCGTTTCTCCTTCGAGGTGCGGCGTTTCTCGAAGGTTTCGCCCACCCACACCGGGCCGGCGCGCCGGGTCCAGACGAACCGTGCTGACGAACGCGCCGTTTTGCAGGGCTACTTCCCTTGCGTATCCGCGAGGGTAGCGTGTCCGTGGCGAGGTGTCCGGCGTGAGCTCATGCCGGCCTCCTTCACGGCGTGCGTGATCTCTAGCTGGTCGGCGCCGCGGGAGATCAGCAGACGTCCGGGCGGTCGATCAGGAGGCGAACGGTGGCGCCCGGCCGGGTGGCGGCGTAGGGGCGGGGGGACGTGTCGCACACATCCCAGTCGGCGGGGACGAGGACCCCGAACAGACCGCCGCCGATCCGGCTCGAGCGAAGGCCGAGGTCGTGGAGCCTCCGCTCGGCGACGTCGAGGGGTTCCCCGACCAGGAACGGGACCTTTACCCCGCTCGCCGAGGAGCGGTGATCGTCGCC
>JBKPIY010000020.1:0-10143 GCA_046730475.1 Actinomycetota bacterium | reverse complement strand
GCGCCTCCTTCGAGGTCGGTTTTCTTGGTTGATGACGGAGCTTGAGAAGGCGCGCGGACGCCCCCGGCCATGGCCGGGGGCGTCCCACTAAAGGCAGCGCTACTTCCCCCGAAGGTGTCGGGGGAACTTCGGGTTAGTCCGCCCTAGCGCCTAGACGCCCCCAGCGAGTCGTTCTCCGGCTCGTCGGGGTCGGCAGAGCGGCGAACGGCCTAGCCCTGCGCCGCCCCGGCCGACAATAGTGAGAGCGGCCCCTGGTCCTCCGGATCGGGGGCTTCTCTTTTTGCATAGCTCCCGTCGGAGCCGCCCCGCACCGGAGCTAGGGGCAAAGCGACAATCCCGGTCAGCCGCTTTGCAAGGTCATCCAAGCGCGGTGGCACCTGGTCTCCGGCGGTGCACTATGCCCGCGAACAGTGGGAAGGCCCTGTCGACGGAGCGGTCAAGTGTGGCTCGATCCTCCGCCGCCCGAGTCGGTCGCCCGCGCCGCGCTCGCCCGTGCCGAGCTCGAGCGCCTCAAAGGGGCACCTGCGCCGGAGCCGTGGAGCGCCGTCGCCACCCTTTGGGCGGAGCTGGGGTTCACCCTTGAGCTCACTTATGCCCGCTGGCGACAGGCGGAGGCGGTGCTTGGCGCCGGCGGCACGAAGGGCTGAAGCCTCCGAGCCCTTGCGCGAGGCCGCGCAGCTAATAGCGGATTGCGGCGCCGCTCTGCTGTCCAGTGAGGTCGAGGCGCTCTCACGGCGGGCGAGGGTCGCGCTCGGCGACCGCGTCGAAGGTGGCTCGACCGAGCCATCCGGTCCGGAGGTGGAGCGATTCGGCCTCACCGAACGCGAGCTCGACGTGCTGGCGCTGGTTGCCGAGGGACGCACCAACCGCGAGCTCGGGGATCCGCTCTTCATCTCCACCAAGACCGCGAGCGCCCACGTCTCCCACATCCTCTCCAAGCTCGAGGTTCGAAGCCGCATCGAGGCAGCGACCGCGGCGCACAGGCTCGGCTTGGTGCCGACGAGGTCACCGGCGCAAATCGAGCCTGGGGCGATCCCCGGCCCATGAGCTGAAGAACCCCCCGCATTACGGGATTTGTGTCGGGGCGACTGGATTTGAACAGCGATCCCCCTCGATGGGATAGAAAACCGAGCAGAGGGCGAAGCTCAGGTCGGCTGGGGCCGTTCTCCGACCGTAGGAGGGTGAGCGGCTCAGAGAAGGCTGCGGTCGCTAATACGGCGGGTCGCCGAAGCTCGTCCCGGGCCACCTCGAGCACGCCCTACGCGGCTGCCCTGGTTTCGCTGGCGGTGCTAGTAAGCGGCTGCGGCGGCGGCTCCAACGCCAGCCACCCGAGCGCAACCCCCGCCAATGCTGCGGCCCTGTTGCCCCAGGACGCGGTTGGACGCCATCCTGGAGAGGTGTCCCTGATCCGCTTCAGCCGCTGAGCTTTCCGTGAGCGCCCAATTTCACGCGCGCGGCTACATCGGCGATTGAGGCGGCGCCTTTCCCGAGGACGGCCCCCGACCCTGCGGCGGGCGCGGGAGACTGAGGGCGACGTCGGGGGAGGAGAACGTCCAGCTGGTGCGAGAGGCGTACGAGGCGTGGAACCGCGGCGACCTCGACTGGACGCTCGACTTCATCGCGCCGGACGGCGAGTTCCGGACAAGGCAGCTCTTCCCCGATCTGGAAGCCGTCTATCGGGGGCGAGAGGGCTTGAGGCGGTTCTGGAGCACGTTCCGGGAGGCGTGGGAGGCGGTTCTCATCGAAGTCGAGCGCATCGAGCCGATCGGCGACGAGCGGGTACTTGCCCTGCTCCGTTTCCATGGGCGCGGGCGGACGGAGTCGAGGTGACGCTGAAGTACGAGCAGCTGCGGACGATCGAGAACAGAATGGCGAGTCGCGTTGTCGGCTTCGCCGACTGGCAAGGAGCCCTCGAAGCCGCCACCACGACAAGCGCTGCCTGCCCCTCATCGAGCAGCTCCCCCAGCTCTTTCATATCGCGCGACATGCCGCGCGCGAGGTGCCCGATCACGCCTCCGGTGACGCCGCCAACGGCCGCCGCGCCGAGGATCGAGGGCGGGAACAGGATTCCGGCGACCGCGCCCACGGCGACGCCCGTCCACGCCCCGTGCTGGGTCGGCTTCTCGTGCTTCTCGACGTGCACCTTGCCGCCAGCGTCCTTCGTGATGATCGCGACGTCATAGGTGCCGACCAGGTCGGCCTCGTGGAGCTCGAGTAGGGCCTCGTAATCGGCGTTCGCCTCGTCAGGCGTGGCGTAGTTCCGCGTAGATGAAGACCGAAAGAGATGATTGCGTCCGGCTGTGCAGGCGCGAGAGGCTCTTGAACCGGCCGGACGCCGGAGGCGGTCAGCTGGCGGGCGGCGCCGGGGTCAGGCCGTGCCGGCGCATGACCTCGGCCACCTTCGCCATGTCCGGCGGGCCCCCGGGAGTCGACGCCAGCACCTCGTGAATCTCACGGAAGTAGTCCGGCGTCATCACGCCGGGGGTGGAGATCGCGAGGAACTTGGCGTCCTCGGTCCCGTGGTTGTCGAATCCATGCACCGCTCCGCGAGGTACGCAGAAGGCTTCGCCGGGGCGAATGTCGAGCGTCCGACCGTCAACCGTCCAGGTCGTGATGCCCTCGAGCCCGTAGACCGTCTCCTCGAAGGCGTCGTGACTGTGCGGCGCGGGCATCCTGCTGTCGGCGGGAACGAAGCACTCGAAGACGCTCGCGCTTCCGTTCGAATCGGCGGCCTCGACCAGAAAGCGCACGCCGAGGGCGCCCACCTGAATCATCTCCTTGGACGCTGAGCTCATCCGCCCTCCAGTCCCATGGTTTCGGCGGCCTCGGCTTCCGGCGCAAAGTTAGCCCACCAGACGCACATTCCGTCCGCGCGATGTCGGCGATCGCTAGCCAGCCCGCTCGACCGACCGATCCTTGGTCGCCCCTCCCGCCAAGGCGCGGCGGGCGCGTCCCACTCGGGCCCTGACGATGTGGCTGCTGATCTGGGCGGCCTTTCTCACCGGCCGATTCCCCAGCATGATGCGCTTCGCCCGGCGCATCGTTGCCGGTCGGCCTTCGCCGGGGAGCCGGAGTCGAACGGCGGCGCTGGGTTATTCGATCACCAACTGCAGGGCCTCGGCAAGCTCGCGCCCGTGGATCCGCGCGGTGAGCGCCAAGGCTGTGTCGATCCCAGCGGATACGCCCGCCCCGCTTATGTGCTTGCCGTGCCAGACCACCCGGTCGTCCACCACCTCAACTCCGAGTGCCTTGACGTTGTCGCGGAAGCCCCAGTGGGTCGTGGTCTTCCCACCCTCGAGCAATCCGGCTGCGGCATACAGGCTGGCGCCGCTGCAGATCGACACCGTCCAGTGGCAGTTGGGCGCCGCGGCCCGCAACCAATCGAGCAAGACCTGATCGTCCAGAACCGGCACCGGGTTCTCGCTTCCGGGGAGGACGATCATGTCCGGGTCGGGCCGGCAAGGTCTCCGGGGTGTCCGTGGGGACAACCGTCAGGCCCCGGTCGGCCCGCACCGGATCGAGTGTCCGGGCGAGGAAATGGACCTCGGCGTCGGACCAGCGGCTGATGATCTCGTAGGGCCCCACCAGGTCGAGGGCGGTGAACTCCGGATAGATGACGTAGGCGATCTTCATTCGCGCACCGTTGAGACCGGGCCGGGCCGTCATTCGGTCACATCGAAGCTGAACATCATCCCGCTCTCGTGGTGCTCGGCAATGTGGCAGTGGGCCATCCACCGGCCGGGGTTGGTGACGTCCAGCAGAACATCGACGGTCTCCCCGGTGCGCACCAGGACCGTGTCCTTCCAAACCAGGTTGGGCTCCACCGCTCCGTCGCGGCTGAGGACCAGCAAACGTCCGGCACCGTGGACGTGGAAGGGGTGATGCATGGGGTGGTCGCCGGCCATCTCGTTGAGGAGCCGGATCTTGATCTTTTCGCCAACCCGGAATCGCCAATTGATCGCCGCGTTCTCGGCGCCGGTGGCTCGGTCGATCAGCTTCCAGCGCATGTTGGCTGGGGTCGTCAACCGGTTGATCTCGACCATGTCGTCTTCCCACTCGATCCCGCCGGCCGCCTCGTGGTCGTGGGCCTGATCGCCCTCGGCTTGGTCGTGATGTTCGTGCCCCTCGCCGTGGTCGTGTTCTTCTCGGCCGCCTCCGGCCTCTGCGACGAGTTGAGCCGGCAGCAGCTTCATCCCGCACTCTGGGCAGTGCCCCGGCTCGCCGCTCACGACCTCGGGGTGCATCGGGCAGGTGTAGCTCGCCTCGACCGGCAGCAGCTTCATCCCGCACTCTGGGCAATGGCCGGGCTCCTGCGAGACGACCTCCGGGTGCATCGGACAGGCGTAGACGACCGGGCCCTCGCCTTCGGGGGCACCGATGTCCATCTCAGCGATGAAGGCCAGCTGCTTGTCGGGCGCGGCCTCCAAGTACGACCCGATCCGCTCCCGCTCGGCCGCCATGTCGGCATTTGTCCGCAGGGACTCGAACTTCGTCTCCAGAGACGGTTCGGCGCGCTCCTCGCTCACCTGAATCGCGGCCAGCGGGTGGACCCGCTCCGGAGTGCGGTGCTCGAGGGTGAGATCGCCGGCACGGTCGAAGAGGACGTCGACGACCACACGCTCCGACGGCGCCACAACCACATCCTCCACGAGCTCCTCGTGCTCGACATGGCCGCTGTCGCCGCCCACCAGCTTCATCCGAGCCCCGGGCAGGGCCACCTTGAAGACGCGGGTGTTAGCCGTGTTGGTCAGGTAGAAACGGACGACCTCACCGAGCTTCGCGCTCAGCGAGAGATCGGTCTCGCCGCTCACCAGGAGGACATCCCCGAAGCGACCCATCGCTGAATGGGTCGTCTCCGTGCGGCTGAACGGCGCCACCTGGCCGTCCTCCAACAGGACGTCGTCGAGCGTCAGGACGACCCCGCGATGGGCTGGAGGCCAGTAGTCGGGATCAGCCGGCTCGACCAGGACGTTGCCGTAGAGCCCCATCTCCTTGCCATAGTCCTCGCGGATGTGCGGGTGGTACCAGTAGAGCCCCGGATCGGGGAAGGTGACGCGGGCGGTGAAGCGCTCGCCCATACCGATCGGCCGCTGGGTCTCGTGGGTTCCGTCGTAGCGGTTTTCAAGCCGCAGCCCGTGCCAGTGGACGGTGGCCTCGAGGTCGCCCCGGTTCTCCACGTTGACGACGAGCTCCGAGCCCTGCCGCACCTTCAGCGTGGGGCCGGGGATCGAGCCGTTGTAGGCGAGCATCCGCACCTTTGCCTCGCCGAGCCGCTTGGCCACCGGAGCGATCCGTAGCTCGAACTCGTCGCGGTCGGCGAGCTCCACCAGCTCGGGAGACCGCGCCTCCGGAAGGCCGGCGGCCTCCGTGGGGAAGCGATCTGAACTCGTGCTCATATGTCCTCCCTGAGATCTACCTCAGGTATTGCCATGACTGGCCAAGGAAGTAGAGGTCGGGCGATTGTGTCACCCCGCGCGGTGGACCGCCCGTCCGTCGTGGTGGTCACTGAGGAAGGACTGCGGCGGCTATCTCGCGGGATCCTGGTGGCCCGAGCCTTTCACCGGGACGAACCTCCCGATTCGCCGTGTCTCCGCGAGTCGCACGGCATCGGGATACCCCGAGCCGAGGAGCAGCGAGGCCTCCCGCTCGACGTCGTACCCGACGCGAACGATCTCCGGCTTCCCGGCATCCACGAGCAGGTACGACGCCCGTGGATCGCCGTCGAAGGGCGAGCCGACGCTGCCGCTGTTAGCGACCACGAGCTCCCCCACTCGGCGGATATAGGGACGGTGGATGTGCCCGTACACCACCATCCTCGTTCCGCACGGTGCGTAGGTGGAGACGAGCTCGGAGTCGTCCGCGTCGGGCCCCGGCGCCCGCCACAGATCGCCGGGGCTCGCGTGTACCAGGGTCAGATCGTCGTCGCGGCGCTCGCCGGGTAGAGCGCGCAGCCAGGCGGTCCGCTCCGGTCCGATCAGCCCCCGGGTGGCGGGTGCGTAGTCCTCGAACAGCACCCGCAGCAGGTCACGGAGCTTCGGCGCGCGCTGGCTCTGGGTCGCGTGCTGCTCCGGCCGCCAGAGCAGCTCGTCGGTGTTCCCGACGATCCCCGGCCACCCGAGCTCGCGGATGCGGTCGATCACCTCGGCGGGCTGGCAGCCGCTGAGCACGAGGTCGCCGCCGTGAACGACGAGATCGGGGCGCCGGTCCTCGATATCGGCGATCACGGCTTCGAGCGCCGTCAGGTTCCCGTGGATATCCGAGACGATCGCGAGCCGCATGCTCTGTCCGACTGCCGCCGATCATAATCGGCGTGCTCGGCCCGGGGGGCATCGCCCGGATCGCCGTGTCAGGCCCGGGTCACGCCTCGGCCTCCTGCGCGCCGCGGGGCAGGGAGGGCTCGACCCGCAGCACCCGCGCCGGCCACCTCGGCAGCCACCAGTTCCAGCGGCCCAGCAGCGCGATCACCGCGGGGACGATCAACGCCCGGATCACGGTCGCGTCGAGCAGGATGCCCGCGGCGAGCCCGGTCGCGAACATCTTCAGGTCGGTGCCGGGCCCGGATGCCATCGAGGTGAAGGCAAGGAAGAGGATCAGGGCGGCGCTGGTGACCAGTCGCCCGGTGCGCCCGATCCCCTGGACCACGGCGGCCTCGGTGGAGCCCGTGCGGTCGTACTCCTCCCTCATCCGGGAGAGGATGAAGACCTCGTAGTCCATCGAGAGCCCGAACAGGAAGGCGAACACGATCAGCGGCATCCACGACGGAATCGAGCCGGTCGCCTGGATCCCCCAGATCGCCTCCGAGCCGTAGCCGTGCTGCCAGATCAAGACCAGCACTCCCCATGCCGCCGCGACGCTGAGGATGTTGAGCACGATCGCCTTCAGCGGCAGGAGCAGGGAGCGGAAGGCGCGCGCCAGGGCGATGAAGGTGGTGATCGCGATCAGGGCGATCATCAGCGGGAAGCTGCCGTAGACGGCGTCGATGAAGTCCTCGTTCGACGCCGGTTGACCCCCCACGCGGACGTCGGACCCGGCGGCGTGAGCGCGATCGCGGACCTCCTTCAGCGCGGCCGACCCGAGGTCGGTCGAGGTGTCGGAGGTGGGGATCGCCTCGACGAGGGCGGTCCCGCCGCGCCGCCACGAGCCGCCGCCAGGTGCGACGGCGCCGTGGATCCCCTCCACCCCTCGCAGCTCGGCCGCGAGCTTGTCGGGGTTGGTCGAGTCGCCGACCAGGATCTCGTCGGGCAGGATCGCCCCCTCCCCGATCCCCGAGTCCTCGAGCGCCACCAGGCCCTGCTTGGCGTCGCCCGACTTGGCGATCGTGTCGGCGTCGCCGGTGCCGAGCCGCAGATCGGTCGCCGCGAAGGCGAGCGCCAGGATTACCGCCATCCCCGCGCCCGCCGCCAGCCACCGCCGGCGGGCGACGGCCTCGGCCCAGCGCGTCCAGATCCGGCTCGCCCGGTCATCGGTCCGCCGGTGCGGCCAGTCGAGCCGCGGACCGATCGTCGCCAGCACCACCGGAAGCAGCGTCACGGCGACGATCACCGAGACCAGCGGGATCAGCATGCCGCCGTAGCCCATCGAGCGCAGGAAGGGCAGCGGCAGCGCCACCAGCGCCAGCAGCCCGATCGCCACCGTGAGCCCGCTGAAGAGGACGGCGCGGCCCGCGGTCTCCATCGCGCGCTGCACGGCCTCGTCGCCGCTGCGCCCGTGCGCTCGCTCCTCGCGCCAGCGAGAGACCACCAAAAGCGCGTAGTCGATTGCGACACCAAGGCCGACCAGAGCGACAAGGAACTGCACGATCGGCGAGACATCGGTGACCGCGGTGAGCCCGAGCAGCAGCAGGAACGTGGTCATGATCGAGGCGATCGCCATCAGGATCGGGACGATCGCCAGGAACGAGGCGAAGACGAAGGCGAGCACGGCCAGGGCCCCGAGGCCTCCAATCACGGCCTCCAGCAGGACCCCGGGACCGTTGTCTCCGCCGGCATCCTGCTGGAGCGCGTCGAAGCCGGTCAGGTGAACGGGCTGGCCGGCGATGGTCGCGCCCCGGAGCGCATCGCGCGCGTCCTTCTCGGCCTTCGGGTTCTCTCCGAAGGTCGCGTCCGGGTCAGGGCGCGGGTAGACCAGGGCGAAGGTCGTGCGCCGGTCGTCGGAGACGAAGGCGTCGTTCCCGGTCGACGCGTAGGAGGCCACCCGCGAGCCGGGCAGGGCCCGCTCCAGCCGGAGGTCCACCCGCCGCAGGTCGGAAACGACCCCAGGGCTCGAGACGGTCGTGCCCGGGGGCAGGGTGACGACCGGGACCAGCGGCGTCGAGTCCCCACCCGTGCCGCCGTACTTGGCGGCGATGGCGACGTTCGTCTCCCAGCCCTCCTTGCCGGGCACGGAGAACTTCTGGTCCAGGGCCCTCGATGCCGGACCCGCCGCGGCGATGCCGGCGATCGTGAGCAGGATCCAGCTGATGACGACGGTGCGCTTGTGAGCGAGCACCCAGCGGGTGAGCGAAGACAACTGGTTACCTCCAGGTTCGTGAATGGCCTTCGTGTGTACAGACCGCTTCGGGCCCCCGGGATTCATCGGTCCTCGATCTGGAGGCGACCATGACCCGGGGACTCGAGCCAATCCTCGAACGTCGGCCCGGCCAGAGTGGCGTTCGGGCCGGGCAGCAGGGCACCCGACTCGTAGAGGTCGCGGTCTGGGTCGTCCGGGTCACTCATTCCCTCGATCCGCACCGAGTGATCGCGCCGGGCGGCAATTAGCTTCGCCGCGCTGACCGTGCTCTCCTCGCGAGGGCCGGCGATCTCGGAGATCGCCGCCTCTCCCGTTGGAGATTCCGACCCGGGGTCGGTGGCCAGATCGGCCAGCTCCGCGGCGACCGTCCTGGCGGCAACCAGCTGGGTGCGAATCCTCGGCACGTACGTCACCTCGCCCTGCAGGCCCCACTGCATGAGCTGGTCGACGAACTCGTGGAACATCGCGGCCCGCAGGATGCGCACCGGGATCGGCCCCGACCGCGCGGCCCGCTCGTGGGCGCTCTTCGCGGCGCCGTAGCCGGCGGTGAACTTGTCGCACCCGATGATCGATACGACGACGATCCGCCGCACGCCGGCCCGCTCCCCCGCCCTCTGCAGGTTCCGGGCCGCGGTGGTGAAGAACTCCGTCGCCTCCGCCTGGTCGGGGCGAGGGACCGGTGGCCGCGTAGACGACGCATTCCACGCCCGCCAGGGCCTCCTCCAGACCGTCATTGGTAACGATGTCCACTCCTTCGGAGCGCGATATCGCGACGACGTCCTGTCCTTGCTCCTTGAGCACGTCCACCAGGTGGTGGCCGACCCTTCCGGTCGCCCCCGCTACAGCGATCTTCGTGCTTGCCTCCATGGGTTGATCCTCCTTGTTGGGATGGTCAGCTCTAAGACGAACGGCGGGCGGGAAAATGGACGGCTGGGTCCGGCGACTAACCGGCGATTTCGCCGGCGCGAGCATCGACCCCGGGGGCCAGGATCGAGTCGCAATGGCCGTCTCTCCCACCCTCGGAGGCCTCCACGCGGCCGACCGGCGCCGTCGCCTGGTCGATGTCGTCCACCGCGCCGCCGGAGCCAGCACCCCGATTGCCAGGCATCGCTACTGGGTGGCGCTCGCCCTGACCCTCGGCGTGCTCGTGTTCGCGATCGTCGCCCCCCGGCCGCTTGGGCAAGGGCGACGGCGGTCGCGGTCCTCGGCATCACCCTGGTGACCGTGCTCGTCACCTCGGGCGCCGCCTACCTCCTTCGGCAGCTCGCCGCGGCGGCGGCGGCCCTGGCGATCGCCGCCGTCGGCGCCGCGGCTGTCACGGTCGGGGTTTATCGGCGGCTACTTCCGCCGGCCGCGCGGTCGCGGTCACCGAGACGCTGGCGGGCCAGATCTACATCGTGACGGTGATCGGCGTCCTGGTCTCCCACTTCTGGAGGCGAATCCCATGATGGCCCGACGGGGAAGAGAGCGCTTGCCCTTCGAATCTCGAGGCTGGGAGTCTGGCCGTTGATCCCTCAGGGCTGGGAAAGCGACCCAGCGACCCGGGCGCGGGCCCTGAACAGGCGGCTGGTGAGCGTGCCTGTGCGCACCCGGAGGGCCCTGGCGGCCTCGTCGTAGGAGAGGCCGGCAACGTCG